>JAFGJC010000068.1 GCA_016929305.1 candidate division CSSED10-310 bacterium
GATAAAATAAGAGCCTGCCATTGGATCTACGGTATCTCCAACGCCGGTTTCGTGAGCGATGATTTGTTGAGTTCTCAGAGCAATACGCACGGAATCTTCCGTCGGCAATGCCAAGGCTTCATCTCTGCTGTTGGTATGAAGGCTTTGGCAACCGCCAAGCACCGCACCGAGTGCCTGAAGGGTTACTCTAATAATATTGTTATCTGATTGCTGAGCGGTGAGTGTGCTGCCTGCGGTCTGGCAGTGGAATCGCAGCATTTGTGCTTTAGGGGATGTCGCATGAAAACGATCTTTCATTATTCTGGCCCATAATCGGCGTGCAGCTCTGAATTTGGCGATTTCTTCTAACAGATTGTTATGTGCATTAAAAAAGAATGACAAACGACCCCCGAACGTATTGACATCTAAGTTCTTTGATAATGCTGCTTCGCAATAGGCGATACCGTTCGCCAAAGTAAATCCCACTTCCTGACTGGCAGTGGAGCCTGCTTCGCGAATGTGGTAACCAGAAATGGATATCGTGTTCCACTTGGGCACGTTGTCCGAACAGTATTCAAAGATATCCGTTATCAGGCGCATGGAGGGTGCCGGCGGATAGATGTAGGTTCCTCGAGCGATATACTCCTTCAGAATGTCATTTTGAATCGTGCCGTTCAACTGATCTGGCATAACGCCGCGTTTCTCAGCAACAGCAATGTACATGGCCAGCAAAATGGAAGCTGTGGAATTGATAGTCATCGATGTAGAGACTTTTTCCAATGGGATTTGATCGAAGAGTATCTCCATGTCAGCAAGTGAATCGATAGCGACACCCACTTTCCCGACTTCTCCAGAAGCCATGGAGTGATCGGAGTCGTATCCGATCTGTGTTGGCAAATCGAATGCCACTGATAATCCGGTTTGCCCCTGGTCCAGCAGATACTTGTAACGTTCGTTCGATTCTCTGGCTGTGCCAAAACCCGCATACTGACGCATTGTCCAAAACCGTCCACGATACATCGTCGGCTGAACCCCTCTCGTAAATGGATACTGACCTGGAAATCCGAGATCTGTTTCATAGCCGATATTTTGAAGATCAACAGGTGTACAGATCCTGGGAACGTCTTCGACAGAAGAGTTCGGAAATTTCTGTTTTCGTTCCGAAGCTTTTTGAAGTGTTTTCTTCAGAACGGTGTTTTCCCATTTCTGCATATTGTTTTTCAGTTCCGAGTTGGATTCTGACTGATTCATCTGGTTTAACCTCCCTGCAAACAGCAATCGATCTTCATAACATTACGACCGACAGCAAACCAAAATATTTCTAAACACCCAGTATTGAGGATCCGAGTGTCGCAAGCAGGATTCCTGCAGCGACGGCTGAACCGATCACTCCGGCAACATTGGGAGCCATAGCATGCATGATCAGGAAATTTGATGGATCTTCTTTGGCGCCTACTATCTGACAAACGCGAGCTGAATCCGGTACTGCGGATACTCCGGCAGCTCCGATAATTGGATTAATTTTTTCCTTACAAACGAGATTCATCAGTTTGGCGAACAGAACACCTGCTGCTGTTGCGATACAAAAAGAAAAGGCACCCAGAGCAAAGATTCCTATGGATTCCGGTTTCAAAAACTCTTTGGCATCCGTCGAAGCGCCAACCGTAAGACCTAACAAAATAGTGATGATATCAATGAAGACCGTGCGAGCGGTTTTCGCAAGCCGCTCTGTGACACCGCATTCCTTCAAAAGATTGCCGAAAAAAAGCATTCCCAGAAGCGGTATGGAGCCGGGCGCGATCAATGCTGTCGCAAGGAATGCGATAATAGGAAATATTATGCGAATCCGTTTACTTACCGGTTTGGATGGTTTCATTCGAATCAACCGTTCTTTGCGGGTTGTCAGAAGCTTAATAATCGGCGGTTGAATTACGGGAACGAGTGCCATATAGGAGTAGGCAGCGACGGCAATTGCACCCAGAAGTTTAGGTGCCAGCATTGATGACAAGAAAATGGCTGTCGGCCCATCAGCTCCTCCGATGATACCGATAGCTGCTGCCTGTTGCATATCAAATCCAAGCCACAATGCACCTAACAATGTGACAAATATTCCGAATTGTGCGGCAGCACCCAGCAGAATCAAGCGAGGTTTTGATAACATCGCTGAAAAATCAGTCATCGCGCCGATTCCCAGAAAGATCAAAGGCGGGTACCAGCCGTTGGAAACCCCGTGATAAAGAATATTTAAAACACTACCCGGTTCATAAAGGCCAAGTTTCATACCGTTAAGATAGGGTATATTACCGATGAGCATACCAAAACCGATGGGCACGAGAAGCAACGGTTCATATTCCTTCTTCACAGCCAGGAAAATAAAGATACAACCGATCGCCAGCATTGTCAGATTACCGATGGTAAACGTTGAAAATGCATTCACCTCAAAAAATTTCAGAAAGATATCCATGAGCAGGCTCCTATCAAAATGAGCATGATTTAGGCGAGGTTAACCAGGATTTGTCCTTCTCTGACAGCATCGCCGACAGCGACCTCGATAGACTTTATTTTGCCTGATGCCGGCGCTGCGATGGATGTCTCCATTTTCATGGCTTCAATAATCAGAAGAATTTGATCTTTTTGAACGGTGTCGTCAACCTTACATTTAATTTCCAACACCGTGCCAGCGATGGGAGATGTAACGGCACCTCCAGGTGCGATATCAACAGTTGGAGGGCTGGATTTTATATTTGAAATCTGAGGTTTTAACGGTGTTGCTGACGATTGCACATGCATCTGCGGTTGAACGGGAACCTTAGGTAATGGGCCTTTGTGAAATTCTTCCCCCGCGTCAAGCACCTCAACTTCAACTTCATAAGCGACTCCATGAACGGTTATTTTAAGTTTCATTTTGCTTCTCCTCTGACTTTACAGAAACTTAGAATCTGCCCATAGGTTTTTTGGGCAGCAGATGTGAACCCAGGAGTTGTACGCGTCCACGGCTTGTCCATGGACTTCCGCCAATACCTCCTGATTCAACCCGGTGTATACTCCGGATACGAAATCGACCTGTCAAATACGTGGCGACAGCAGCAGATATCAACACCAGTGTTATATTATCGATCGATACCGGCTTTTCACTCATGGCCTGTTTTTGATCCGCCTCCCGTTTCTCCCATTTTCTGTCTAACGACCGGAAGAGCGTGATCAATAAAGCGATACCAGCCAGCACGATAAATACAATACTCATGCCAGCAATGGTCAGTTGCATACCCATTTGGAAATCAGCATCCATTGAAATCTCCTCATTAAAGCGGAATCAATCCGTGTTTTTTCTGAGGTCTAAGGAGTGTTTTTGCTTTCAGGATTTCTAAGGCTGCCGCCAGGGCACCGCGTGTCTGAGCGGGTTCGATAATATCATCCAGATACCCTCTGCCGGCAGCAAAATAAGGATTTGCAAATGTTTTTTTATAATCTTCAATCAGTTTGCTTTGAAGTGCAGCAGCATCTTCTGAGGCGTTTAATTCCTTGCGATATAGAACATTTACAGCACCTTCAGCCCCCATGACTGCTATTTCAGCCGTCGGCCAGGCAAAGATCCGGTCAGCGCCCATTTCTTTGGAGCACATTGCGAGAAACGCACCGCCATAAGCTTTTCTGACAACAACAGTCAGTTTCGGCACGGTCGCTGCAGCATACGCAAACAACATCTTGGCACCATGGCGAATGATACCGCCGTATTCCTGAGCAACTCCCGGCATGAATCCAGGCACATCGACAAACGTGATCAACGGTATGCTGAAAGCATTACAAAACCTGATGAATCGCGATGCTTTGTCCGATGAATCGATATCCAGCACACCGGCTTTATGAAGCGGTTGATTGGCGACAATACCCACGGTTCTTCCGAGTAACCGTCCGAAACCTATGATGATATTAGGTGCGAAGTGTTCCTGAATTTCCATAAAATCGGCATAATCAACGATGCGAGATATCACTTCATGCATATCATAAGGTTTTTTCGGATCTTCCGGGATGATGGTGTTGAGTTCCAAATTGTCAGTGATTGTTTCCCGTCGATTGGCTTCAATGATTGGTGGATCCTCCAGATTGTTGCTCGGTAAAAATGACAGCAAACGTCGAGTGATGTTTATTGCATCCTGATCATTTTCAGCCACAAAATGGACGACGCCGGAATAATGAGCGTGGCTGTCGACACCACCGAGTTCTTCCGCGGAGATCACCTCACCCGTAACCTGTCGAATGACCTGGGGTCCCGTGATGAACAACTGTCCTTCGCGCCGCACCTGAATGATAAAATCAGTCAAAGCCGGCGAATAGGCAGCTCCACCTGCGCAGGGTCCGGCTATGATGCTTATCTGCGGAACAACACCGGAAAGAAGAACATTCCGATAAAAAATACCGCCATAACCGGCCAGCGCATCGACACCTTCCTGAATTCTAGCTCCCCCGCTATCATTGATAAACACGAAGGGGTCACCCGTTTTCAAAGCATCATCCATAATCTGATGGATTTTTTTTGCATTCGCTTCACCAACGGATCCCCCAGCAACTGTGAAATCCTGACTGGCAGCGTATACCGGGCGATCATCAATCAGACCGACACCCGTCACAACACCTTCCCCCGGCATTTCTTTGTCAGCCATACCGAAATGCGTACACCGGTGCTTCATGAACAACAGTGTTTCCTGGAAAGTATCCTGATCGAATAACAACGCCAATCTTTCACGCGCTGTGAGTTTATTGGCTTCATGCTGTTTTTCGATCCGGGCTTCACCTCCACCTTTATAAAGATGCTCCCGCTGTTTGATTAACTCATCAATCTTTTTCAAACTCATATCGTGCAACTCCCTGAACTGAGTGAAAAGCAGCTCCTGTCCCGAGCCTGATATATACTAAGATTTGATATTTGCCAAGGGTTTTTCAAGGATAGTCGCGGTAGCAAACCAAACCTCATCGATCCCATGATTCATCTCAAAGGAATTTCTGCCATCTCCGCAACCGTACGGAACACAAGATTGCTGATTTTTTGAAAGAGTTCCGGGTTTAATGTGTGTGGCAAATCAGTCTGTAAATGTAGATGTTTGTATGGATTTCTGCTGACGACAAACATATTCGGAATACCTGCGTTTTCAAAAGGTTCAGCATCAGCTCCGCCTGCCGGATGATCCGCATTGGTATCGGGAATCACAAATTCTTCCCGATTGATCCGATCAAATCGCTCGAACAGTTCCGGATATCGATTTCTTCCGCGAACATCCAGCCCATCACCAGCTCCCATACAATCTAAATTAAACATGGCTTTTACCTGATTCATCGGCCAGACCGGATATTTTTCATAATGCCGTGCTCCAATCAATCCGCTTTCTTCCGCGCCAAAAACCACAAATAGAATCGATCGCGCAGGACGCGGATTCATTGAAAACAGACGTGCGATTTCCAACAGAGCAGAAACGCCGGAAGCATTATCCTGAGCTCCGTAAAATATGATGTCTTCGGCTTGAATTCCGACATGATCGAGATGCGCGCCAATTACTATCGCTTCATTCTCCAGAGTTGGATTCCGCCCCTTTAGAAGACCCACGATATTCCAGCAGCTGCCGCAGAGGTTTGATTCCGTGCTGATATCCAGATTGAAACTCCCCGGCAGCGCCATGGAGCGCGATTCGTTCTGTATGTCGATACCATACTGGATGGAAGATGCTGTCATGCCGTTCTGATTGAAAATTTCCGTACTGAAATCTTCCGATAAGACAATCATTGGAAAATCCGGCAGAATGGTGTCTTTTTCCATCAGACTCGCTGACAGCCGATCCTGCGCCGAACGGTTCGGGTTCGGTACAACAGCCAAAGCGACAGCTCCATATTTTTTCAGCCGGTGAGCTTTTTCACGGGGCAGCTCGTGCGGTACATCATTTTGCCATGGTGCAGGATGTTTATACGTCAGAGCTATTTTCCCGCATACATCAATGTCCTCGAGTTCCGAAACCGTGCCTTTTTCGCATGCATAGCCGACAAACACAGGCTCCGCAACAAATTTCCCGCTGCCTGTCAAACCGCGGCAGATGAAATCCGTACCTAGTTTCAATGTGCGAGTTCTCGATTTTCCATCGGTATATGAAACGGAAGCTTTTTTAATTAAATTGGTCTCCAGTGTAAATGCCTGCCGGTATTTACCGTCATCACCCATCGGTTCCAGGCCAACAGAACTAAAAAAAGTCTCAACATATCTCGCCGCTCGTTCATAACCGATATCACCCGGCATACGCCCGCGCATCTTCGCAGATGCCAGATGTTTCACATGTTCCATGAGTTTTGATACTTTGATTCTTAATTCTTTCATTGAATTTGCCCCTGTAATGCCAAAAATACCCCCCTAGTTAATAGGCAGAAGCGAAACCCAAGTCAATACCAAAAAAAAAGCCCCTTCCGCGAAATTGCGAAGGGGCGGGGGGGAATGTTCCTCTTTACTTCCCCAATGGGAAGAAAAGTGCACGATTATTCAATGAGCAAAAATCACGCCAATTCATTCAGCTCTGCTTCATCTATCAATATCCCGCAAACAATAGGTCCCTCAAAATCACCAGTAACAGCAGACTGACATCTGTGACTTATTTTGAGTCACCTGGTATTAAGGTGTCTCATTTTGAGACATGCCACTCCCGCTTGTCGATACCCAAAATTCATTATCACCGATGACAAATGTATCGAAAATTCCATACGTAACTATTTTCAAAACATTTTTCCTTGTTCGGAAATTGGAATACTTGAATTTTTCCACCATTCCAGTATTCCACTTGCGGAGCGCAGTGGCGTTAAGTTTTTATAGTCAGACCTGTCTGATTTCGGTTGATTTAGCTGTCTTATTCGGTGATCTCTGAAAAAATTATTCGAATGAAAAGGAGTAAACTGCCACATTTGATATGATCGCATCTGCTGAAATCGATCCTGATTCAAACCCGGCACTGTAAAATGCATAGATCTCTGACGCCACGCCCGGAGGAACGATAAATTCCGGGATGATGTTCATGGTGCGCGATTCGCTCGGTGAAAGTGATAATGCCATGAAATCCATCGACGTGCTTTGCCAGGATGGAAACCAGTAATATGATCCAAACACATCCAGCAGAAGGTAAACATCGAAAGTTATTTCCGACCCGGTCAGATTTTCAGCCAGAAGATCAAGAAAACACATATCTTCAGGATAAAATTGTGTCGCACCCATCTCCAACGTCAATTGAACATCGTTTTTGGCGGGGGGTGTGGGTGTCGGATCGATCGAACCGCCATGATATTCATAGCATCCAATATCGTAAAAACCTGAACCTGTTCCCAGGTTGGGCATATCCGGATCATCGTATCTGTATTGATGATCGATATCGTTTTCCGGAATGAACGCATCACCCTCAAAACCATGATCAATAGCTTTTGACAGCGGCTTATGGTGAAAATTCCCGGTTGCAATTTCCATGAAGGTCTCACCAGGTTCCTGAAAAACTGAATGCATGTCCATACCTGTGGATTGCCAGTCAGCGAAGGAATATGCTGCACCATCTTCCACGGTGACAACCGCATTCTGATCAACAGCAAACATCACGTTGAAATCGCTGGTGAACGAAGAATCCGTTGAAAATTCCAGACTGCCCCTTCTACCTCCTATCAGGATATTGTTATACGTCATATTATCAGTGCTGCCTTCCTTCAGACTGATGCACCAGCGGCCTTGGCCGGCTTCGAAGAATATAAGGTTATTGAAAAAGCGGTTATTCTTACAGCCCCATTCGGGTCCGTTACCGTCACCCCAGGCGGCAATGCCGCCGGCAAGATTGTTAACCAGAAGATTATTTCTAATGACGGAATCCCTAACGGATGCCAGATTGATGGCTGCTCCCCCGAATGCGCCATTGGAAACGCATGTGTTTTCTTCAATGAGCGCATCAGAGGTGATGCCGTCGCCTTCCATTTGAGGATCCGCGTTGATCTGTATTCCGCACGCCCCATTATTGTAGCACAGATTTCCACGAATCACCGGACGGTCACTCGAATTGGAAACGTATATCCCATGTTCATCCTGGTTCTCGAAACACACATTTCCCTGTATGAGCAGATCATCGGAATAATCGGTAAAAATCCCCCATTTCCCGTTGTGATGGTTCCGGCAGTTCATGACACGCGTGAATGGCGCCCAGCTGACTCTGATACCACCCCGGCTTGCGTTTATGATTTCGAAATTGGAAATTTCAATGTGGGTTGCTTGATTATCCAGATAACCATCGATCCAAACACCCCAATTGTATCCATCGGCAGCAATCAACACGGATCCATATCCGATGCACCGTATCGGCGATTCTGCCGTGCCTGGATGGGTGAAACGAACGCTCTCGGCATATTCGCCTGCGAGCACGTGAATGGTATCGCCTGCATATGCGGATTCCGCAGCTTTTGAAATCGTCTGAAACGGCTGGGATTCCGTTCCCGGATATTCATCGCTGCCATCGGGAGACACGTAATAATCCGCCGTATTCCCGGACTTGCCCAATATCGAACATAGCATCACCACTGCTAATATCAGCCGTCTGCTCATGGACTTTCACCTTCCCGACGATCGTTATCACGCCCAGATAACGACGTCTTTAGATTTTTTATTTGCGGAGCGATCAAATTGTCGACATCATTGACCGTCAACGGTTCCGGAATCCCGTCGAATAAGCACCACATCTCTTCATGCACTGCAATCCCCCCCGGAGACACACGTGATAGCGGTCCGAGAGTTTCCAGCTCCACCATATCCCTGTTAGCAAAAATTTCCGCCGTTGAATTTCGATCGGGATAGCGGCATGACAAATCCGGAAAAAACAGTTTGACGAACAGATGGTTTTGGCGCCAATACGCGATCCATCCATCGGTGGATGCCATTCCGATTTTTTGAGGGGAATCAGATATCATGCCATGCCGCAAGATAACGTACTGCCGGGTCCAATCCCAACATTTCAGTTGCATATCAGTATATGCCCATATCGACAGTGTGTGACTGGGCAGCAGATTCTTGGGATGCTCACCACGTGCCGGATGAGGCAGCATTGCGATGCCCCCGGCAGCCATTGCCGTCAGCGCCCATGGCGCAAGTTCCACACTCGTTTCGTTGCGGTTGATGAGGTAATGGACGACGCTGACAACCGGCTGCGTATCCATCATTGTTATTTTCATGCGTTTTTCAATTCCGGTGAGCTGTTCCACCGTCTGTTTCAGTATCACCGTATTCTTCACAATGTCAGCTTGAACCGGATTGTTGTCCGGGCAATAAGTGCGCTGGACATCTTCAGGTGCATGCCAGAGCCTGTGTCCGCCATATACGCGCCATTCATCACCTCCCGTCAAGCCGGATGCCGTTTTATCTTCCCAGAATTCATTGTGCTGAGATACAAACCCGAAACGGATGACTCTCGGTCCGACATCCGTTGTTACTACAAGATTCATACTACCGTTTGTGAGTTCGATACATGACAGCCAGCCGCCATATGCAACGTTCGTCACCGTAATCATGAATACCAACTCCCATTAAAAAAATACTCGCAAACGAAGATTACCACCTCCAAAATTGCGATCTGTGATATTGTAAGACAGCCCCAGAATGATATCGCCCTTATCTTGAAACCGCTTTACATATTCACCGGTTATTTTGTATTGTTCCTCAAGATCAAGCGTATCATACTTGATAGAATCGTCCGGCGTTACTGATATCAGCCCGGTAATCACACCCAGTCTGATCTCCTGTTCATGATTCAGGCGGCGCTGAAGTTGAAGTTCCAGCAGCTCATCATGGCGAGTGAAGGAAATTGCTTGAGGTGACTGATCCGGAATTTCCGTGTATTTGCCCTGTGCAGATACATATCCGGTCCGTATTTGAATGCCCAGATCCATCGTTATCCATCGATGATATCCAAGAATTATTTCCAGCAGATCTGCCTCTTCGGTTTCAGGCGTATCCGTATCACTGACATTATTCCGGTACTGCTGACCGTATATCATGCACGATATTTCAGATGTTTCCCATTCATATTTGACTGTCATTCGTCCCGATTGATCCTGATATGTCTGCTGGTAGGTCTCCGTTTGGAAAATCCATTTTCGGGACAGCTTGATATCTCCGAAGAGCGTCATCTTCCCGAATCGCCAGACACCTTCAGTCAGCACTTCAAATGGCGGTCTCAGATATTCGCTGTCATCGGGACCTTTTTGATTGAAATAAAGGTCCGGCCATGTGATACGAACGAAACAACGATGATACGGATCGTGAGCAAATCCCGCCAGAAGACCGATATTATTGTGTTCTTTGAGTGATCTCACCATGCCGCAAATTCCCAATATGACGCTATCCTGGCAATACGCCAGATCTGCAAGATGGTCTTCCCTGTCCCATATGTAGGATTCGCTGATATGGTACCGGTACGAAAAGCGGAGGTGCGGCATCAGCGCGACAGTAAATTTACCATCCACATCAAACAGGAAGCGGTCCGAAGAAATGCTACCGGCTGTCGTTCGAAATCCATTATCCGTAGACAGCCAATCGGCATCCCAGGAAAGATCGTATATATAATTCAACTCATGAAGAAACAGTGTCTCCGAAGATAACAGGCGGTGCAGTTCCATGGCTGAGCAATGGAAAGAAAATACTGCCGGTATGATCAGCATTACCCAGACTGAAGTGATTTTTCTGCCGCCACTCATATAAGAAAAATATATCAGATGCGCGTTACATTGGCACCTTTCATCTCTTTTCCAACAGGATTTGAAATGCTTTGCCATTACCTCTGAACACATCAAGATCCACAGGACCCTTTATGCCATTTATCCTGGCATGATCCGCATACTGCCAGAATATCCAATCCGGGATTTTTTTCGCTGAAGGATGCATGAGAATGTCACGGATCCAGATCTGATAATCATCAATCCCGCCGTCAAGATACGTGCGGTAGGAATTATAGGTGACATAGAATATCGGTTTATGAGCGTAATGTTCTTCGATGGCGTTCGCACAGGCGAAGACTTCTTTAAGCATTTTATCTTTGGAAGGTCTGCGGCTGCAATTTCCAGTAAACTCGAAATCAATCACCGGCGGTAAAGCGCCCGACTCAGCGGGAACGGTTTTGATAAAATTGTCTGCCTGTTCTTTACCGGATCGGCAGAATGTAAAGAAATGGTATGCGCCGCGGGGAATTCCGGCACCTGATGCTTCCACCCAGTTCTTGTGGAATTTTGGATCTACAAAATCACCGCCTTCGGTGGCTTTTATATATGCGAATCCAATATTTTTTTGCGATTTTAACGACAGCCAATCGATGTCTCCCTGATGATGAGAAACATCGATACCCATGACCGGGTACAAACTACGGTCAGGATAGTTAAAGCGTAAATATCCATGCAAATATGCGAATATTCCGGTTACCAACACCACAACTGTAAATGTTGTGGTGACGCAGAATCGTTTTATCATCTTTCGAATCTGCCGCCGTAAACCTTCTCGGGAAATTCACCGATCGCATACTCCAATGCACGTTCACCCTTTTCCAGCCATTCGTCAGCATATGCCTCAAGAACAACAGCCACGAATATGTATTTATCGCCCGTCTCGATACAATGTTCGACGCGGCATTCCATGTGAGCCGGACACTCAGCAATGATCCATGAATCAACGTGATGAGCAGGCAGCGGCGTCAAGCCGGTTTCCTTGAATTTATCGACATCCCTTCCGGAGTGAAATCCGCAATAGTATACCTGCCGGTTCAATTCCTGCCCGGGAACATTGACGACAAACTCGTGTGTCTTTCGAATAATTTCACTTGAATGTGCGGTTTTACCGATTGCGCAAGCCACCATTGGAGGATTTTTCGATACGGGCATGCAGAAACTCACCGGAATGATATTTGCCCGTTCCTCTCTGCCGCACGTTATTAGAAAATGCCGCATCGGCCAGAAATACTTCAGATATTCCGTAGGTATTTTATTCATGGGCAGTACCCTTATTGCGTTTTAAATTCGATCGATAAGTTAACATTTCTCTGTAAGTTTGCACAGAGGAGGTGATTTATCAATATCATCATCCAATTTCATAGTGACCATTCGAACATCACATCATCCGAATAGGTTCTGACACCGCCACTGTATTGGTACAACAGCATCGCAGGGATATTGGACGCATTTGTAAATACGAACGCGGCACCGCATCCGGCTTCTTTTCCGATCCGCCTAAATTCAGTTATCAATTGCCGCGCGACACCTTTCCGGCGATGCGATTCCAGGACATCGATGGAATAAAGAAACAGCTTGGGTTTTTTGGAATCCCATCTTCTCAGGATGTAACCGGTAACTTGACCCGCAGGATTGCCGTCAATCTCGGCGGTCAGGAGGATACAGCCAGGATCAGCTAAAAACGCTTTCAGGTTGGCTATCGCATGATTCATTTTCCAGAACAGCGTGCAGTTGTCGCGCGCCTGTTCCAAGTCTTCCGGTCCCATTCTTTTGATTGTTAGATTTGTCATCTTATCAGTAACCTCCCTGAAAATGATTTAACTTTTCACACGATCAACCATTGAGAACGCAACGATCGATATGATGAGCTGATGAATATTCTTCCCGCTTCATGGCATAAAGGACATGCTCATATAATCGATGTTCAGGCGGGAGTTTAGGATGACCAAATCGAAACCGGAACTTCATGTGGATACGTTTCATCACGGCGATGGAGCGTAAGTTGATTACGGACGTGAATGAAACGATTTCCGGAAAATCCAATACCTGGAATCCATGGTGCAGACAGGCAGCCGCAGCTTCTGAAGCGTATCCTTTGCCCCAGTGCCGATACGGAAGCCGCCAGCCGATTTCCACGCACGGAGTAAAATCCGATATGAATGTCGCCCATTGAAATCCGGTAAATCCGACAAAATCTCCGGATATTCGGTTATCCACTGCATACAAGCTGTAACCGTGTGTTGAAAAATGCTTCTCGATCCGATCCAGGAATTGCTCCGTCTCAGCCCGGGATAATTGTTTGGGCAGAAATTCCATAACCTTCGGATCACGATTCATCTCAACAAACGGTTCAAGATCCTGCGCAAGCCACCTGCGCAATCCCAGCCGCTCGGTTGTTATCATGTATTCTTTTTTCATTGGTGCTTCCGCAAAGAATTTTCATGATGCTGAATTGAATATTTAATCTCGAAGATACTTAACAGATGATTATGGAATCTTAACATCCTGAAATCCAATTAATTATTTAGCATCATATCATTCACTCCCGTCAAAAGACAAAATGAAACCAAACGGGTGATGACGAACCGCAGTCAATCAGGTTCAGCATTCATCATTAACGATTGTTCATCAGCCGCCTTGCCGGTGATTATTTCTGATCAGGTATCTTTTTTACTGTCGATTCGATTTGATATAATGCGGCTGGAATTTCTGTTAAAAACAAAGGTATAGCGTTGAATGAACAGTATGAATTTTTTAAAACAAATAGTTGTTATCTCTCTTGCTATGATTTCAACACTCACCGGTGCTATTGATGTTGATGGACGGCCCGTTCGAGATTGCAATACACCGGGTTGTGAGTTTGCATTTCATGCGTGCGAGTTTCATCCCAGCGGTCCAATGAAAGGCAGCGCTGACCGGTATCCCAACGACTATGCCAAAACAATCTATTGTGACGCGCCCTGGCGGGTATCATCGCTGGATGATGCCATACCCATCTATATTCAGATTGAAGGCACCGATGTGGATGGATTGGATGAGATGCAATGTATCGGGGTGTATGATGTAACCGGCGGTGCTGTGCCGCCGGATCCTGTGGAAGATTTTTGGGGTGATTATCAGTATACGCCGGATCATCCGTCCCAGGTGTATAAAGTGGAGTGTGGAGGATGCGAGCTGCATAGCGCGGAAGAAGGGATGTACTGGCGGGTTGTGAACACATTTCTGAACGATGGTTCCGATCACGGCAGCCAGCCGGACGGCACTCCCCTCAGCGCCAGAAACATGGGTTATTCCGAATCGGATCTGGGCACATGCATCACATTGACGATCCGGATCATTTACGAAGAAAGTCTTAACTGGACGGATATTCACGACCAGGATTTAAAGATATATCTGGGAACAGCTCCTCTGCCCGACCTGCCGAACTGGTACCTAGGTGACAGCCACACCCATACCTGGAGCACTTACTACCTGATGGAAATCGGCGCATCCGGACTGGTGATGTTCGATGCCATGAAATTAGCCGGTCTGCACTGGGAACTTGTCAGCGATCATGGTTACAACCTGACCGAGACCAAATGGCAGACCATTCTGACGGAATGCGCAGCCGGCACCGTTCCGGATGGGTTTATTGCGCTTGCCGGCGAGGAATGCGACGATGGATACCACCTTGACAACGCACATCATTTTCTGGGATTTGGTCTGACCAATTGGATCGAAACCTATGGCATCAATCCACCATATCTGGACAGCATTTCACAGATCTGCGCGCAGGGGGGATTCACATTCGGAGCGCACACCACGGATCTCGACTGGAGCTGGAGTGACCAGGAAATCAGGGATGCTCTGACATTCACATGTTTTCGGGGAATGCAGGATTACAATTCAAGACTAACACACTCCTCGGAGGATGTATTGCATCCCTGGGGTAATACTCCGAACACGGGAACCTGGGACCAGACTCATACCGATTGGGACAGTTACCTGCTCACCGGTTTGAATCGCTGGGATCGGTTCCTGTCGGAACGGATTAACGATGCACGGTATACGGTATTTTTTCTGGGCGGTTCGGACGCGCACGGCAGCATGAATTACCACGTGGACTGGGATGTTCTTAAGCGGGACAGCGTCACCGCTGCGTATTCGAACGCGCTGGGCAAGGTTCGTACTGCAGTTTACTGCCCGGCCGGTTTGACACAAACGCATCTGCTGGATCAGATAAGCTCTGGCCGCATGGTGGTTACAGACGGTCCCATGCTCGTTCAGGGACTCTCCACCTCCGGTCCTGCATCCAGTTACGAAACCTGCGACATTCATATCGGCGATACGGTGTCCATCACCGTCGACCTCTCGGATGCGACATATTACCTGGAATGGATCAGTTCAAGCGATTACGGTCCGGTTCGATGGATCCGGGTATTCCGGGGCGACGCCGCTACGGATCAAGCTCCGGTCATCGTTTACGAATTTGCTCCGCCAAACGGGATGCATGACATCGAAAACACAATACCCGTGTCGATTTTCCTGGACGCAGACTATGCCGACGGAGATTCGAACCCCGATTTGTACCTTCGAGCGGTAGCATATACCTACAATCCTTATAACGGCCCTGACGCTCCCGGAGAACCCTCCGTTCCCGGTTTCGATCCCATGTCATATCAATACCATTTCCGTGCTTTCACAAATCCCATCTGGATCGATGTCCAACCGGCACTGACGCCGACCGGGACACCCACATCCGCTGCCACACCAACTCCCCTGCCACCGCTGCCCGCTTCTTCACCTTCGGGCATCCTGATGGTGATTTTAATCTTTACTGGTTTGACCGGACTGACCTGCCGCAAGCTTCGATAGACAGATTTTACATTACTTTATTCCAATCGATTGCCGTCGATTTGCCCGTTTCCCAGTCCGCTTTCAGAAGGGCATATGTCACGGCATCATGATATGTTCCGTCCTCATCCGGCCAGGCTTTTCGATAATAAGCTTCCATTACCCAACCACATGACTTGAAAACACGCCGCATTGCCAGGTTGTCAACACGCGTATGCCCTTCTATCCGATGCTTATCCGTTTGTGTAAATACATACTCTGCCAGCCAACCGATGATGTGTCGCCCAAAACCTCGATTACGGACTGACGTTTTCAAACGCACATCGAATATCGGAGTTACATCGGTGAGTTCATGCAAACTCACTATTCCTATCGGATCAGGATCCTCTTTAACATAAATCCAGAATGTCCTGTTATCATTACCGGAATAGTAACCGTCAGCAATTGATTTTCGAACCTCATTCAGTGATGGATTTCGTGAACCGTGGAACGGCCAGCTTCCACTCGAAATCCATTTCGCCAGTTGCTCAGCTTCCGAATCCTGATAGATCCGAAACGCCAACTCATTGGGATTCATTGCAACACTTTAAATGTGTTGCCATATTTATTACCGAGATTCGGTAAGTGTGTCGTGAGTGTTTTCAGATCTTTTTTGAAATTCGTTTCGTCATATATGAGTCGAAATCCTGCTTTGTAGGCATCCCCCTCCACAACAGCCGTATCGTACTGAAAGTATGCCGGCTTCAGGGTTTTCCCGGATGATTCCCCAGTGGCGACTACGTCAACATACAACGTTCCCAGATAATTAATGCTGCCGGGAATGATCGTAATTCTTCTGGATATCGGGACATCAAGCCAGGTACTTTGAGCAAAAACCTGAAGCCTGAGATAACTCATGATAATGTCCTTTACTTTCGATTTGACTCCGAAAATGGCATAGCTTTCCATGGTGTTTCCGTTTTCAGACGGTATCCAGTCGCCATAAATACGTTGTTGATAGTAGCGTGCAAAATCACCCCTTTTGTAAAGGGTTTCTCTCAACTCAGGCGTTGAATTAAAATATTCTTCCGGCAGCAGGACCATCAGCATTTGCGATCCGAATTCTTTGGGTTTCTGGGAGTGATCGGTGATAATGACGTGCATCATAATAACTGAATCAAAATCATATGTACTGACATTGTCATTGTAAGTGTATACTCCGCTTCTGCACGACACCAGATTGGCAAAATGCCCAGCTCCGTCAAATGTAAACTGGGACAACATGGCGCAGCCGGTCAACAAAAGAGCTGATAAAAGGCACCATCTTGAAAATTTCATGCGATTCACCTTTTTCCTGAGTATCTCCAGTAGCCACCGATCCTTACTGGAGGTTTACTGGTGATCAATCCATTCACGGAACCGATTGCGGATTTCGGCCACATCAGTTGATTCCGGATTTTTTTCTTCAATTCGAGAACATACACCACATGCATCGGCATTTCCAGTGGATTTTTATACTCAAGTAACCCAATCGTGCTCTATTATTTTCTTCTTGCCAGTAACGGTGTTTTACTTTTTAAGCTACAGAATGAAATCCGTTGACAGAAACCGTGATGTTCGATTCGTGACAATCGATCGAATGATGTGTCGATTGGTATCCGTTTCTTTGGCCGCCACGAGTGTCCGGATGGAAAATACGCGAAGTGCATCGGAGACGGACAGGGTGCCTTCTGCTGAGTCTTTTCGACCGGTGAACGGGAAGGTATCGGGTCCGCGCTGGCACTGGCTGTTGATGTTGACTCTGCACACCTGATTGACCAGCGGATCGATCAACTCCGCGATTACCTCCGGATCCTTTCCGAACAGGCTGACCTGCTGCCCGTAATCCGATCTGATCACATATTCCATCGGTTCTTCGATATCCGTGAATTTTGCGACCGGAATAACCGGTCCGAACTGTTCTTCCGTATACAGCCGCATTCCCGGTGCAACCGGATATACAATAGCCGGCGACATGAACGTATGATCGACAAAACCTCCGTGTTCGTTGACAACATGTGCACCCTTTGTGCTTGCATCCTCGATCAGCGTAGCAAGGTAAGACGTCTTGCCGGGTTCCGGTAACGGCGTGATACTCACGCCTTCCTCCCACGGCATTCCTCCTCTGAGTTCGTTCACGGCAGTGGATAACCGGGACAGAAAATCATCCACAATATCGGCGTGAACGAACAGGATCTTGAGTGCAGTGCATCGCTGCCCGTTGAATGACAGTGCCCCCAGAGTGCATTCCCTGACCGCATGATCCAGGTCTGCATCTTTCATAACGATGGCTGCGTTTTTGGCTTCGAGTCCAAGCACGCAACGCAGGCGATTCGATTTCGGATGCTGGTGTTTCAGAAGGTTTGCAACCCGGCTGCTGCCGATGAATGCCAGCACATCGATTCTTCCGGATGTCATCAAAGGTGTTATCACCTTCTGCCCTTCCCCGTAAACCGTATTGACGACCCCCTTGGGAAAGGAATCCCGGAAAGCCTGCAGCAGAGGCTGGTGGAGCAACACTCCGAGTTTCGGTGGTTTGAAGATAACCGTGTTGCCCATGATCAGTGCCGGGATGAGTGTCGTAAATGTCTCGTTGAGCGGGTAGTTAAACGGCCCCATGCAGAGTGCGACACCCAGTGGAGCCCGGCGGATCTGCCCGATAACACCCTGCTCAATCACGAAGCGGGATGAGATACGATCCAGATCCTTGAGCGCTTCGATCGTGTCTGTGATATAGTCGACTGTCCTGTCAAATTCCTTTTCGGCGTCCGGAAGCGTTTTCCCGATCTCCCACATCAGCAATCTGACAACATCCGTACGCAGTTCCTTAATCCGGCAGGCAAATACCTCCACATGATGAATCCGTTCCTCGACGGACATTGTCGGCCAGGCCCCTCGCCCGCGGTCATAAGCTGCACAGGAGGCTTCCAGCACTTCAAGCGCGTGCTGTTCATCCATCAACGGATAACTGCCAATCCGTTTTCGGACGAACCCTTCATTTGTCGATTCGCACACAGGTGACAGCACATCCTGAAACGGGCCGGACCATTCCCGTAACTCACCGTTGCAAAGATAGGAACGCTGATTCATCGGTGAAACCAGCCGCCAGGTTTCCGGTATTTCAGAATCATTCGGAAATATCAGAGTCGTCATCTCATAAAGCCTTTCCATTCCAGCGAATCCGCATCCGCTGCATCTGCGGTTTTTGCCGTTAAATAC
>JAFGJC010000069.1 GCA_016929305.1 candidate division CSSED10-310 bacterium
GATTAGGATTTAACGTGAGAATAAAAAATTTTTGTTATGTTTTCTTGTTTTTATCGTCCCTTCTCATTTGTGCAGCCTGCTTCCAGGGAGATACTGCCACTACAGACACGGGTGATTACGGTAATCAAGAGCTTGTTGAAAGTCATAATGTTTTTGCACTAAGTCTTTATCACAACATAAGAAACAACAAAGGGAATGTGGTTATTTCCCCATATAGCATCTCAACAGCGCTCGGTATGGCCTACGCAGGAGCACGAGGCAGCACACAAAAGCAGATGGCTGAAGTCTTGCATTTTAATTTGGATCAGGAAAAATTGCATAGTGCATTCAAGAAACTCCAGGCGCATCTTGGTGTCATCCAAAATAAAGGACATATTGAACTGAGCATTGCGAATGCACTCTGGATTCAGAAAGATTTTCATTTGCTTGAGGAGTTTCTTGATCTGATGAGGAAAAATTATCGAGCAGGTGTCCACACAGTCAATTACGCCGAAGACCTTGAAAGTGTGAGAAAAGCGATCAATGCATGGGTAAAACGGGAAACAAAAAATAAGATAAAAGAAATAATAAGACATGGGATGCTCGACCAGTCAACCTGTCTCGTTCTCACAAATGCCATTTACTTCCGAGGCAACTGGAAGAATCAGTTTGAAAAAAAACTGACAAACAACGCTCCTTTCTACCTCACACAAAATAAAAGCGTTGAAGTTTCAATGATGAATCAGCTAAATAAGTTTAAGTATTTTGAAAATGATAGCTTCCAAATAATTGAGCTGCCTTATGTCGGCAATGATTTGTCCATGATTGTTTTATTGCCTAAGAAGATTGATGGCTTGTCTGAAATCGAAAGCTCATTAAGTACGGAGAGCCTTAAGGCATTGATTAACGGGCTCTATGAAGAGGAAGTGATAGTTTTTTTACCAAGATTCAAGGTGGGTTTTCAAATTTTATTAAGTAAAACGCTTGAGCAAATGGGAATGCGCGACGCGTTCAACCCGGGTTCGGCAAATTTCTCAGGAATAAACGGAACAAGGAGTCTTTATATAAATGATATAATTCATAAGGTCTTCCTCGACGTTCACGAAGAAGGCACCGAAGCAGCGGCGGCAACGGGTATCGTTTCAAAGTCAATAAAACCTGTTATGCGTATAGATCATCCTTTTTTATTCATTATTCGTGATAACCGTTCAGGAAGTATTTTGTTTCTGGGTAAAATTGTAAATCCAAAAGAGAACAATCTTTAATTCTTTTATTCTTTTAAGATTTTTAGGAAAGATGATTGGCAAAAACTGGACAGGAACATGATGATAAACTTTATAGTTCATAGAAATTAAACTTCGGCAAGATAGAAAAAATTTTAATAATACCTTTTGAACTTTTGCATATGCCCGTTGCTTTCCATTGGTAATATTCAATGTTTTGGATTTTTTCGGTCTTAAGGACGTGCAGGCGCATCTTGCAAAACCTGCGCATGAAGCCATTATTGCCTTTCCCATAACTCTTAACGTCCTTAGCCCGTAAGATTTTATAATCTCCATAATCCCAAAGACCTCATAAAAAAGAATACGGAGGTATATCATGACCACAAAAGAAGCAATCACCCTGTTTAAATATTATCTTCAGGCAAACCACAAACAACGAACCCTTGAGAGTTACCGCGTATGTCTCGACGGATTTGCAGAGCTCGATGCACAAAGATCATTGGATGTTATTATCTCCGATGAGATCTTCCATTTTTGGAACACCTGACACAGAATCTTGCCAAGTCAACACGAAGACTTCGGTATGCCCAGGTGAAAGCCTTTTACAATTTCATCATCGACCGCTGTTCCCTGAACATGAAGAATCCCTGCAACACGCCCTTGCTCAGCAAATCCTTCAAGGCACCGAAGCAGCCTCCCCACAAGATTCTTGATCGGGAGACGGTGGACGAAATGATCTATGATACAAAACGACAGCGGGACAGATTGCTATTAGAATTACAGGCGAAATGTGGATTGAGAATTGGCGAATTGTTGAAGATCAGAGTGTCAGATGTCTGTGACAGAACTATTACCCTTCGTGAGCCTAAATCAGGTAAAGAACTGGAAATGGCCTATATGCCCGAGAATGTATCGAAGAAACTTTCGGAATATATCAAGGAGAAAGCATTTGCAGGAGATGAGCGGATATTCCCCATCTGTTATTCGACGGCACGATCTCTCATCAGGAAGCTGGGCAAAAAGTTGAATGTCCATGTGTCACCCCATGACCTCCGGAGATACTCGGCCACGTGTGCCAGCAGGAATGGCATTCCCCTGGAGATAGTATCGAAAGTAATCTTGAGGCATCGGGATTTGAAAACGACGCAAGTCTATCTCGGAAAGATCAGTGATTCTGAGGCAATCCGATGGATGGACATCCTGCATGGAAAATAAGACTGACCATCACTACCACTTGAAACATTGAGGTCTTTGGGGAAATTTCATCGCACATAAAGAACCTACTGTGATTCTTCAGGAATTTAAATTGATATGTTGCTTCCTGAAGTCATGCGTGAGGCAATTTTTCTTGGACTGAATCCTTTCGATTGGTAATGAATAAAAACTTTAATTTCAACTGGCCATTTGCTATGGTCACTGTAAATCTATTCAATTCCTTCCTCGGAGGAAATAAAAATATGTTCATGACTATAGTAAAACGTGAATCACCAGTGATCTTTAATTCTTTCATAATATTTTTTATGCTGTTCATTCCTTTATCTGGTTATGCGTACGTATATGGTAAGCCAACGATCGCTGTTCTGGATTTCGAGAGTATCGGTGCAGAGGAACATCTGGGAAAAGCGGTATCTGAAATAATGAGAACGGAGCTGATCGATACAAACAGGTATCGAGTCGTTGAGAGAGCTCAGATCAACAAAACCATTTCCGAACAGAGATTCCAGAAATCCGGTCTTATAGATGACAAAAGTGCCATAGAACTGGGAAAGTTGCTCGGAGCGGATCTGATTGTCATCGGATCAGTCGTGAAGATCGGGACGTCATATACAATCAATTCCCGGATGATCGAAACGAAAACCGGAGAAGCGAAACTGGGAAAGAATGTTACTGGAAGTGATCTTAATTTATTGACGGCACTCAGCAGAAGCCTGTTGGACAGTCTTTTTGGGACCATACGGAAGGACACGAAAAATGAACCTGGGGAATCGAAAAAAGGAAAAACTAACAAGGGACTGCGAATTCTGAAAGCCATTTACGGAGCTGGCAATGCCCAGGTGGATGTCACAGAGAATTTACAACAGAAAATCTCGAACGGTCAGCTCGCAATCAATGTTAATAACGAGATTATGGGTCATGATCCGATCAAAGGCGTTTGGAAAGCACTTATCGTACGGTATGAGACGGATCAGGGTGAGTTCTGTGCCTACGCCGATGAATATAAGAATTTTTTCATCCCCAATCCCTTTGATAATAGAATTACGAGTAGAAGCAGCAACCTGACCATTCTAGAGGCATGGTATGGAAAGGGTACAAATCAGGTCGATGTCAAGTCTATCGTCCAAAACAGGATAATGGACGGAGCAGTGTTTGTAAGAGCAAGTAACCAGTACTTTGGAGTGGACCCGATCATAGGTGTACGAAAAACCTTTTTCGTACGTTATCGGATTCAAGAAGGGAGCTTTGAAGCCTCCAGCGAAGAGGAACAAGATATGGTTATTCCTGACCTCCACCACAAAAAATATCGATGAGCCGATAATCAAAATTGTAAGAGGGGTTTATAATAAGGGGCAGAAAGTCTCTGAACGATAAGCGATGACAATAAAAGAATGCGTTCGCTGTAGCTTCAACCCACTAATTTATAATAATTGAAACTTCTAATCCGTTATCTTTGATTTAGCTGCTAATCTGAATTTAAACATGAATAGGTGAATGCAGCATTTGCTTCTTCCTGAAACAAATCAAATGATGACCTTTATTAAAATATACGATTTCAAACGATGATGATTGCATATGCCATAGATATCGTGTGACGTTTCTTTTTAATAAGAGCATGTGGTATATTGACGCTTAATTTATCGGAAAAAATGAAGTGCGTATATTAATTGTGGGTAGCCACTGTGAATCGACAGGAAGGGAAAGTTTTTATGACAAAAAAAACAGGAACTATGTATTTCTCTCCGACAAATACGACGCAAAGAATTTGTAACGCCGTGGCTTGTGGTATGGGTGTGAATGACATGCAAATTATGGATATAACCCCTCATAAAACACGCACAGCAATAATCGCTAATATACATACGATTTCTGAGAAAATAGATCATCTAATCGTGGGGTCTCCTGTTTACTCAGGCAAACTTCCTCTTCAAGTAATGGAAGTTCTAAAATCTCTGCATGGAAATGGAAAAGAGGCTACTGCAATAGTTGTGTATGGAAATCGGGACTATGGAATTGCTCTTTATAATATGGTGGAACTGCTGTCTGAAAGAGGATTCAAAATTGCTGCCGCTGGGGCGTATATTGGTCAGCATTCATACTCAAATATCGTGCCTGTTGCAATGGGAAGACCTGATGTATCAGACCTTGAAAAGGCACGTCACCTCGGGATAAAAAGTGTACATGTTTCAAAGTGGTTGAGTTTAAAAGATATTCCCTTTCACATTGACGAGGCTTCCAAATCCGAAAAGTATATCGCTCTCAAAACAGTGCATATTGAAAAACAATGCATTCGATGTGGAAAATGTGCAGAAAAATGTCCGGTTGGATTATTGTCTTCTGATACAGGCCAGTACTTAAATCCAACATCCAAAGAGCAGTGTATAGGTTGTATGGCATGTGTATACGCCTGTATGCAAAAAGCTAAAGTTGCTGAGATCAATCCGACTATAAAATTAGCAATGGAAAAAAAACTCGGACAAGCGTCAAGAGAGCGGAAAGAACCTTTGATTCTTTTAGCCTGAGACTATTCTGGAAGGGTAAAATATCTTTATTTTTTTGGGACGGAGTTTTCTTAACAGCAGGTGTAAAGACAACCACAAGCAGTTCCTTCCTGAAACAGAGTGTCCAGTAATTCACTATGGCATGCTTTGTTTCAATCGGAATTCATTAACGTCGATTATCTCTGTTTTGAACAAATTTCTCATGACATACCAACTTGGTTATTGGTCTTTATTATCGTGGAATGCCAAATAGCATAAAATCATTTTCTGCTGGCATTGATAAAGGAGGTATACGCATGGACATGTGGAAGTTTTTTGACATCACGCATCGGGAGCACATTCTCTGCAATCCGATGAGTCTTGAGAAACTTGAACA
>JAFGJC010000070.1 GCA_016929305.1 candidate division CSSED10-310 bacterium
ATCAATCAAACGGCCCAACTGATAGGGAATGATCATTATAAATCCGAAGGAAGTTTATCACTGCCTTCATGTGAATTATGGCAAAATCTTGGAAGTGCGATTTATCACGAGGCGCGGAATGAATGGGTTTATAGCGAAAACCTCTATCGAGATGTTTTAATAATCGATTCCACCATAAGTTCTGTTTATAAAAACCTGGCTTTTGTTCTCATGCAACAAAGTTTAATCGAAGGATCGGGAGGTCAAATAGCACTTGATAAACTCTATAATGCTGAGACCATACTTAAAAGAGCACATCGCCTCAATCCGACAGATACAGATGTTTATCGATTATTAGGGACACTCTATATACATCATGAATGGTGGAATAGGGCAGAAGAAGCTTTTCTGAAGGCTTTTCAAGGTAACCAGGAGGATCCGTTCCTCTATTTTTTTATCTCCCGTCTTCATCCATCAAGGTTTCGTCGTTTTGGATTCAGAACGAGAGAATCACTCTTGAAAAATGCAATAAAAATCAATCCCGCTTTGGTTTGGGCTTACCTCTCATTAGGCGAAGAATATTATTTCAAACAGAAATATCGTGAATCTGAAAAGATTATTCATCAACTCCTTACGATTTGTCCAAATTCAGGTGATGGGCTTTTCATGCTTGGCAAACTTTATCTGCTTCAAAATGAATGGGTAAAAATGATTCGATGTTATGAAAGAATTCTAAAAGTAACACCAAATTTTCCCGATGTTCTGTATAATATGGGTATTATGGCTTATCATGAAAGGAAATTGGATCAAGCGCTGACCTTTTTTAAACGGGCTATGGAACTGGATAACAATTCCGGGGCGGCTTTTTATCGTGCAAAAATTTTTGAACTCATGGGAGAAGTTGATAGTGCGGCTGTGATGTATCGGGAACGATTAAAACTTCGAAAAGGTCCTTACGATAACTATGCAAATGAAGCTGCTGAGAATCTTCGGATTTACCTTCAAACCAAAGAGGCGACTCATTGAATTATGTTGAGATACTCCATGTTCAGGATCAGCCTGATCTATGGCCGGTATTGAAACAAGCAGGTGTAGATGCAGAGATAAATGAGCCAATGATATTAGCGGCTGTTAATTATGTTGTTGCCATTCAGAATTGTGATGCGAGCAGTGTTAAGGCAATCGGTCGGAAGATGCAATATATTGGAGGCGGAGTCTGGAAAATTCCAAGTGAACAATCGGGAAATAGCAATGCGTTTAAAATGGTTCTCACGGGCAATGGGCAGCAATTTCGGTTTTTAGCGAAGAAAATACGAGGTCATTCTCAAGAATTAGATTCAATTTGCAGTGAATTCGAGATCATGCATGAAACAGCGTTTAAACAAGTGGATTATCAATTGAATTGTCCGAGAGTTACGCTGGACCTAAAAGAAAAAACGCAAGTTATGGGTATCCTCAATATCACGCCTGATTCTTTTTCAGATGGCGGGCTTTTTTATGAACCTGAAAAAGCGATTGACAGGGCCTTGGAAATGGCTGAGGAAGGAGCCGATATTATTGACATTGGTGGGGAATCAACAAAACCCGGTTCCGAGGAGATACCAATAAAAGAAGAAATACGACGGGTTATTCCTGTGATTCAAGGGTTACAGAATAAACTGAAAATTCCACTATCCATTGACACGCGTAAGTCTGAAGTGGCAGAAGCTGCTATCCAGGAAGGTGCACAAATTGTCAATGATGTGAGTGGACTCCGGTATGACCATCGTATGGTATCTGTTGTTGCAGAAGCAGATGTTCCGGTGATCATCATGCATATGAAAGGAACACCGAAAACAATGCAGGTCAATCCGCACTATAATCATTTGATGAAAGAGATTTTTTGCTTTCTGGCGTCAAGAGTTCGAGAAGTGACAAATGGGGGAATTCGGAAAGAAATGGTTATTCTGGATC
The DNA here is from genome assembly GCA_016929305.1 of candidate division CSSED10-310 bacterium. Lineage (GTDB taxonomy): Bacteria > CSSED10-310 > CSSED10-310 > CSSED10-310 > JAFGJC01 > JAFGJC01. The sequence continues at coordinate 1,933 of JAFGJC010000070.1, forward strand.
CTGGTGTCGGATTTGGTAAATCCTGGGAAAATAATTTTACCATTCTAAGTCAACTGAATTGGCTGCATGCGCTGAAATGTCCTTTACTGATTGGTGTATCAAGGAAATCATTTATTGGACGATTGCTCGGTGTATCCGAGAGTGAGAGAATATTTGGAACGGCTGCAGCTGTTGCTGCCAGTATTATTCGAGGCGTTCATCTGGTCAGAGTGCATGATGTAAAAGAGATGATTCAGGTAACCCGGATGATTGATCATATTTTAAGAAATTAGATACTTCGTCTCCGCCAGCTGGCGGATCCTCAGTATGACATAGAGAGTGATAATAAGTGGTTTCCATTCAGGTTCAATAATAGGGGAAAAATAGAGATAAAATGAATATACAGATTTTTCAAATAGGATTCTTAAGGGTCGGATTAATTGATCTGCTTGATATTTTAGCGGTCACCTATATTTTTTACAGAGGATACCTTTTTGTTCGGCGTACGCGTGCTGTGCAAATGTCGATTGGTCTGATCATTATCTTTGTTGTTTACTTTTTTGCTCAGGCTCTCAATATGAGAGGATTGAGCTGGATATTAAATAAACTGACGACTATCTGGTTGATTGCATTTGTTGTGCTTTTTCAGCCAGAACTTCGACGCTTATTAACGATTATGGGGCAGAGTCGTATTATCCGATTATTTATTAAGGAACAATCCAGTGTAGTACTTGAAGAAATTGCCAAGGGGTGCGTTGAGCTATCACATCGCGGATATGGTGGCCTGATTGTACTGGTACGTGATACGGGTGTCAAGGCGATTATCGAAGCGGGGGTACAAATACAAGCCGTGGTAACTTCTTCATTGATTGTATCAATTTTTAATCCCAGATCACCATTACACGATGGGGCCATTGTCATCCAGAACGATATTATTGAAGCCGCAAAGTGTATTTTACCGTTAAGTAGAAATCCAGATACAGAACAACGGTGGGGAACACGGCACAGGGCGGCAATCGGCATGTCCGAAGAGTCTGATGCGCTGATTATTGTGGTTTCCGAAGAGGCAGGCACTATCTCTCTTGTTGAAAATGGAGAAATCACAAGGGGATTCAATTATTCAAGTCTGCTTCACCGGTTGAATGCTGCCCTGAAGTATGGAGCGAAAAGAACGCATGAAAAATAATAATGCCAGTCAGATGATTGAATCGCAGAAGCGTTTAGACAATCGATTCATCCGGATCCTGTTTTTTATCCTCTGTTTGTTCGTTCAATCACTCTATACCATGCCAAAAGTTACTATTGTATCAGCCACTCATGATACTTTACGGATTTCGATGACTTTTGATAAGCCATGGAAACTATCTGCTTCAAACCTTTCACCCATCGATCGTGAGATCTTTTTACTGCCTTCGGGTCATCGTATCACATTTTTATGCAGGGATGAATCATTGATGATTCGTGAGATTAATAAGATAATCAAAAAAACAACAGGTCCCGCCAATATGGTCGTTGCAGAAGATATCTCGGGGGGCCGGCAGCCGCGGCGGGTATGTTTTCAGTGGTTCCGAATCGTTTAACGATACCGACAATACCGGACCGCAGATTTCGATCCGGCCGATTTACGACGATTCACGGTGGAATGCGAACGCAGGGTTTACCGATAAAATAAGCGCGTTTCTTCCTGTTGAATGCGCCATCACTGTCTATGATAAAAACGGTGTCGATGTTTCGGGCATCGGGCCGGATGAGGGGCTTACCGTCGAGTTGAAAGGAGTGGTCGAGCGCCAGAATATCAACGACAAGTTTACTTTTGATGAAGGAAACAATACCCAGGGACACGTAAACGTCGTGTATGAACACGATGCCTTGAAACCGGGAATCTATACCCTGACGGTCCGGGCGCAGGATCTTTTAGGGAAGGTTTCAATGCAGGATTTCACCCTAGAGGTCCTCTCCGAAGAGGATTTCACCCTGGGACACGTGTTCAATTATCCCAATCCGGTGCCGGTCGGC
>JAFGJC010000008.1 GCA_016929305.1 candidate division CSSED10-310 bacterium
AAAGACCGCGCACTCGGATTTCCGCCATTAAATGAACGATTAGCCAGAAGAATGTTTGAATCCATTAAGGCATGGCCGCTTCTTCAAGGATTCCGTGGGCGAAAAGCGATTGATACCGATCGTCTCATTGAAGCCCTGATACGCCTTTCCTACCTCGTTGCCGATTATCCTGAAATCAAGGAATTGGATATCAATCCCCTGCTGGTCACGCCCGATAATGTCGTGGCTTTGGATGCGCGTATCATCATTGATCCAAATATCGTGAATTCTCCTGTTAAAAAATTCTCTCATCTGGCACTACGTCCCTATCCGGAAGAATATGTTCGAAATATCGTGCTTAAAGATGGCATGAAAATCACCTTACGCCCCATAAAACCCGAAGACGAACCACTCTGGATGAATTTACTGGCAAGCTGCTCAAAAGAATCAATATACGCGCGCTTCAGATATTTCTTCTACTGGGAATCTCACCTGGTCGCAGTAAAATACTGTTATATCGATTATGATCGAGAAATCGCCATTGTCGCCGAACATGGCGATAATGAAAAAAAACAATTGTTAGGTGTCGGTCGACTCGTTGCTGATCCAGATCTCGAAACCGTTGAATATGCAATCCTGATTACGGATGCATGGCAAAACAAAGGTTTAGGTGGCATTATCACGGATTACTGCATGGAAATTGCCCAAACATGGGGGATAAAAAAGATTATTGCGGTCACCACCAGCGATAATCCACGAATGATAGAACTTTTCAGACAGCGAAATTTCCAGATAAAACCTGACACCTCAAGTTCCCTGGTCGATGTTTCGAAAGAGCTGTCATGACAAATTCTTTGCTTTATTTTTCAAGGTTTCTATAATGAATACTCCGCTCACATATCCGTGAACGGACACACACTGTAAGTGATGATGTTTATGAGTAGAAAGACGCTGAATTTTTCCCATATCCTCATTTTTTTATTATTGACGATTAATTTCTTCTCCGTGCATGCCGGAAGCACTGGAGAAATGCCGGAATCATCGCATTCCTCTGAATCCCTTAAGTTGCTGAAACAACAGCTTTCCGGCATTTTATCGAATTCCATACTCAAAAGAGGAAACGTTGGCGTTGGTATTTACGATCTTACTTCAGGCTCACCGTTATATGAATTCAATGCGGATACCTCGCTTATTCCTGCCTCCAATATGAAAATATTCACCACAGCAGCTGCTCTAGGTATTCTTGGACCTGAATACACATTCTCGACAGATATATATATCGCGGGAAACCTATCCGGAAGCAGTCTAGATGGCGATATTATCATTGTGGGTCAGGGCGATCCGTGGATCGTAAAGGAAAACCTTTGGTTGCTGGCTCAAGATTTTGCCGATACAGGTATCACCTCTGTGACAGGCTGTATTGTTCTTGACACATCCTTTTTCGATGATAACCCTGTGCCCGATCCCGACTGGCATCGAATAAAAATGCCCCTCCGCTACAACGCTCCAACCAGCGCACTATCGTTTAATTTTAATGCCATCGCGGTCTGGGTTTCGCCAGGCAAACAGCCCGGCGCACCCGCTGTCGTAAAGATCGATCCACCATCCGATTATTTTGTGTTTAACAATCAGGCGGTAACCGGAAAAGCCAGATCCAGAAACACGCTTGTTCTGGCAATATCGAAAACTAACGGGAAATGCACTCTGCTTCTGAAGGGATCCATTCCCAGCGATTATAAAAAAACGGCGTATTACCGGCATGTTACCGAACCGGAATATTATCTGGGTGAAACCTTCAAACACTACTTGAAACAATGCGGAGTTAACGTTTCGGGTGGGGTTCAAAAAGGAGCCCTTCCTAAACACGCAGAAAAAATAGTCTCGCATGATTCCAAGTCCTTATCCGCTTTGCTTACAGATGCAAATAAATACTCAAATAATCTGATGATCGAGCAGACATTAAAAACAATTGGAGCTGTTGAATTTAAGAGTTCTGGATCAACAATTCTCGGCGCAAAGGCTGTAAAGAATTTTTTTATTGAACACGGGATTGATCTGACAGGCTTTCAGATGAGTGATGGATCCGGATTGTCTCGAAACAACAAAGCGACTGCCCGTCAACTGGCTTCCATTTTCAGGTTGGTGCTGACCCAGAGTACATTTGGACCGGAATTTATGACGGCGCTTCCGGTAGCGGGAGTTGACGGAACTTTGAAAAAACGACTAAAACATGATTCCCGTAATAGGCTGGTCAGGGGAAAAACAGGTCTGGTACAGGGTGTCTCCTGCTTATCGGGCGTCATTGATTCCAGGAACGGAAAAGGTATCGTCTTTTCGATACTTTTCAACGATATCGGTACACATTACACACAAGCCAAGCAGTTGCAGGACAAAATTGTAAAGGCTTTATTGGACTACTGGTTGCCAGAGTATTAGTGTGGATCACCTTCAATCGATTCTCCAATCTATAATTTCTGAAGCGAACCTCCGGAAAGATCGATGTGTCTGGCGGATTATTCCCTCAAAAACCGCTCAGTACAGTCAAATAAAAAATCCTTCAAACGTTTTCGTTAATCAGTACCTGGATCAATTAGGCATCAATGCTTTGTATACCCATCAAGCCGAGGCTTATGAGATACTTCGGGAAGGTAAAAATATTCTGGTGTCCACGCCAACAGCCAGTGGCAAAAGCCTCATATATCAATTGCCATCGCTTGAACTGATTCTTCGTGATCCTCGTGCAACTGTCCTGTATCTTTTCCCGTTTAAAGCACTGGCTCAGGACCAGGCAAAATCACTTTCAACCAT
>JAFGJC010000071.1 GCA_016929305.1 candidate division CSSED10-310 bacterium
AGGTGTTTCTGCAACCGTTGTGGGTGAATCGCTATTGGGAATCAACAATGGACTGATAATTATGCCCAGTACCAGTGTGCAAATTGGAACAAGAACCGTTTTCCAGTTGATTAGCCGCTTGGATCCAATTTGAGTTGTTTGGGACTTTATTCTAGCAAAGAGTTGGTATTCGAATTCTGGAGGAACTTGAAGAGGGGGGAGGCTTCGTAGAGATGACCCAATTTTTTCGAGACGATCTCTTTCCTGACGGCATTCAGAACACCGAATCAGATGCGCCTTAATAGCCGTCATGTCAGAAGCTGTCAGCTCGTTATCAAGGAAGGCTGATAAGTTTTCTTGAACTTTGGAACAATTCATCATTCCTCCTTCAGGGAGAAAGCGGTTTGTTGTGATTTGTCCTGGCGATATAAAGCTGTTTTCAAAAGCGATCTTCCCCGGTTTAATCTTGATTTAACTGTTCCTCTCGGAATGTTCAAAATTTTACTGATCTCTTCATAATCGTACCCTTCGATTTCCCTTAGAATCAATGGTGTCCTGTACTTTACAGGGATTTTTTCCAAAGCCTGTTCCACACTTTCCACATCTTCTTTTTGAATAATATTAGCTTCAGGAGAGAGAATACTTTCATCCGGCAGTTCAAAAGTCATGGATTTTTCGTCTGAGTTGATAGGTTCATCGAAGGAGAAGAAACGCCATCTTTTCCGTCTTCGAATTTCATTTATCGCAAGATTGGAAGCAATCCGATAAAGCCACGGTGCAAATCGACTGCCTGGAAGGTATCGGCCAGCATTCATATAAACTCGAATAAATGCTTCCTGAGTAATATCGACAGCCGTATCATAATCACCGACTATTCTGAAGACATAATTCATAATCCGATCCTGATAACGTTCTAGTAGCCGTTTGAAAGCCGATTCATCCCCTTCCTGAAACCGGCACATTAAGTGATCGTCCGTAACCATTTTGTTCCCCAAGTCTTGATTTCCTTTTCTATCTCTGCCGTTCAAAACTTCAGTCATTTATTAAACTCATAAAAAGCTCTTCAGGTTCCAAAAATTTCATGTATTGTTTCAGGATTGGCTGAATCAAAGTCTGAAAATACGATATGTTTCAATTTGTATATTCGGATCAAGCATGACAGAGATATTACAACAACGGATGCCAAAAAGCGATCGGAGCTTTTCGATCCGTTCATCTATAAAAGGTTTCAGTGAGGGATGGGCTTTGACCTGAAGTGAATGATATCCCGGTCTGGAAAGAATATCCTTAAGCTCAGAATAAAGTTGGAATGCGATGGTTTGAGGATGTTTGATATGACCTGAACCAGAACAGGTTGGACATTGCTGAAGCAGAGTTCTTTGCAGAGTTCTTTTTGTGCGTTTTCGCGTCATCTCGACCAGTCCCATAGGCGTGAAAGGCGAAATATTTACCCGCCCCTTGTCACACTCAAATGCCAGCTGAAGTCTTCGAATAACCTCCTCCCGATGCTCCTGCTTTTCCATATCGATGAAATCCATCACGATGATGCCACCCAGACCTCGCAAACGAATCTGACGGGCAATAATGTCGGCTGCTTCAAGATTCGTTTTGTAAACCGTGTCTTCCAGATTTTCCGTGCCAACGAATCGTCCGGTATTGACGTCAATAACGACCATGGCTTCTGTCTGATCGATTACGATGTATCCTCCCGATGGCAACCACACTTTGCGTTGTAAAGCTTTTTCAATTTCTCCAGTAATATTGTAATGATCGAAAATCGGGTCTCTTGCTGTGTACAATTCAATGCGATTTATTAAAGAGGGCGCAAATCGACTGACAAATTCTTTGCACTGCATGAAATCCGATTCCGTATCAATAAGAACCCTTTTAATTGTATCATCAAAAAGATCCCGGATAACTCTGAATAAAGCATCCAGATCACGATGCAGGAGTGAAGGTGGTTTACATTTCTGTGATGCAGATTGAATCTTTAACCAAGCCATATTAAGATTTTGAATGTCTGCTCGCAGATCTTCCTCATCACATCCTTCTGCAACTGTTCTGACAATTACACCCGAAGCATTGGGTTTGATTTTTTCAACAAGTACCCGCAAACGATTTCTCTCTTCAGCGGATCGAATCCGTTTTGATATTCCTATATGAAACAGTGTTGGCAGGATTACGAGATATCTTCCAGGAAGTGCAATATTGGTACTAACTCGTGCTCCCTTCATTTCCATAGGTTCACGAGTAATTTGGACAATGATTTTTTGTCCAAGTTTTAGCAGTTGATCGATCGACATCTCGTAGTGCGTTATCTCGGGATGCGTCTGATTAATATAATGTGAACCGTTGTCTTCATCTTCATCTTCAAGTGGTGATTCAAGATCGCGAAAGGATGTAATATCCTGAATGTAAAGAAATGCATCTTTTTCTAATCCGATATCTACGAACGCGGCTTGCATACCGGGTAAAATTTTAGTCACTATTCCACAATAGATATTACCACTCAATCTCCGTCTGTTTAGATTCTCGATATAAAGTTCTGCGAGTTCGTTGTTTTCTAATAGCGCGATACGAGTGAATAGATCCGTTGAATTTACGATGATCAGTTTGTCCATAAACGTGTCCTTTTCGATATGAAAACGACGGGTTGTTTTCCTTCGGCATCAACATTCCAGCACCATCTGATGGCAGGAATCTCTTCGATTGGTTTTGAATTGATGCGGAAGAGATCCATGATGAGGTTTTTCAAGTTGAGATCTTTTGGAGGATGGGCTGGAAACACAAAGAAAAAATTATATTTGCTTTCAGGCAAAATAGATCCTGATTGTTTGAATTGTTCAAGATACTCACGTGTATCCAGAAAAATTATGCTATCAACGAACCGATGCGGCAGTATCTGAGAAAGCTCTGGATCTATTGAGAATCCATAAGTTATGGAGTTTAATGAATTAAGAATTTTTGAATATGTATGTTGCAATGAAACCATACCGTGTATTTTCATCATATCGGGTAACTGGAGATTAAATTGTTTATTGAGATATAACGGATCAACATCCTCGGTTAACCGGCATACGAAGGGTTCTGCAAGCCTTTCAAATCCTAGAGGTGGTGGCGGCTGAAATGAGAATTTTAAGCGAGGATTGAAACCCGAAGTATATTCAAAGGCCAGTTTCGTTCTTCGAGCAGCCCGCATCAAGGCTGCAGTTATTTCCAGGTGACCAAACAACCGATAATCACCCATTACACTGAATAATCCGAGATACTCATATGACTCTGATGTGCCAGTCCTTAAAATCGATGGTTTTATCATGGATTTCTTTGCTGAAGAGATGGTTCGAGATGCTCCTGAACATGTATATTCCTCAGGTATTTCTCTGCTCTCGATAACCGTTTTCTGGTATTGCTCTTTTAATTCGAGTTGGGATATTCCTGAATCAATAAATGCCCAGGGAACTTCTCTGTCATCGGGTAGATGTCTGCAGGATTCTTCTTCTGGATCAATACCTATTTCTTCATAAGACTGCTTCCATTTATCTGCCTTGAACCATTCACGCCATGAATCAAATCGGCAACCTTTCAAATAACCACTCGTCAAAAGCTGCCCACTATGAATATCTCCACGCGATAAAATGGATTCCAGCCGTGACACATCGATATCGTGATAAGAAAGTTTTATGGATTTATGTTTCACCGCTTCTTTCAGATATCGAATTCTTTCCTCTAATGTCTCACGGCAGGTTTGACCATGCCATTGAAAAGGTGTGTGAGGTTTGGGAACGAATGTTGACACCGACACATTTATTTCACAACGGTTTCCCTGTATCTTTTGTCCAATTTTTCGAATCTGTTTGATAAGTTCCGCAATTCCTTCGATATCGCTGTCCAATTCGAAAGGCTGACCGATCATAAAGTATAGTTTTAGAAGCGACCAGCCGGATTGAAATACCATTTCTACCGTATCAAGCAATTTATCAGAATTGTATGGTTTCCCGATTAATCTGCGCAAACGATCCGAACCGGCTTCAGGAGCAAGTGTGAATCCGGTTTTTCTGATTTTGCTAATATAATCAATGAGTTCCCGCGAGAGTTTTTCCGGACGGAGAGATGGTAATGAAACAGCTGTTCTGGTTGGTTTCAGGACATCAATCAAGGATTCGATAAGGTGTTCGATGCCCGGGTAATCTGCAATACTCAACGATAGAAGCGACAGTTCTTCATATCCACTTGCGGCAAGAGATGTCTTGGCGATTTCAGTTATCTTTTCGGGTGATCTTCTGCGATATGGACCATAGTAGATTCTTGCTTGGCAGAAATTGCATTGGCGAGGACACCCCCTGGCTGCTTCAATGACAATGCGTTCATGAATAGGGCGGGTTACTGGGACCAGAGGAGGTAGAGGATAGGGAGCTGTTTCTAAGTCTGCCAGAAACTGTCTGTGAATATGGCTATGTTTTCTGATCATTACTTCAGGTTCATGAACTTCAGGTACAAACATGCCTTCTATCTGTGATAAGGCTAAATAAATATCATTTCGAGGAGATTTTTTTCCGCTGGACTCTTCAAGAGTCTCAATGATTTTATTAAACATTACTTCAGCTTCACCGATGTAAATAGCATCAAAAAAGTCAGCTAAAGGCAACGGATTTAGCGAACAGATTCCACCTCCTAAAATTATTGGATGACAATTCTTTCGTTCTGCCCTGATGATAGGTATACCGCCAAGATCCAAAACAGATAAAATATTCGTAAAGCATAATTCATGCGGCAAGGTAATAAAAATGGCATCAAATTCAGACAATGGCCGGTGTGTCTCGATCGATGTTAGCGGTGTATTTTTTTCACGAAGACGCGTCTCAAGATCAGGCCAGGGAGCAAAAGCTCTTTCCGCTGCGATACATGGGTGTTGTATCGCCATTTGATATAGGATTAGAAGTCCAAGATGAGACATTCCAACCTCATAAACATCCGGGAAAATGAAACAAAGTCTTAATTTCGGAGAAGGTGGAAGCGGAGGCAAATTCCATTCCAGACCTAAATAACGGCCGGGTCTTTGTATTCCTGGAGTGATCAAACGGGTAAATTGTTTGCACTTTCTTGTCAAAAGTAACTCCTAAGCTTTGTAATCTGCAAATCGTCGCATTCCCACGTTAAGTATAACACTCATAGAAAAAAAATTCGTCAGGGCTGCTGATCCTCCATAACTCATAAATGGCAATGGTAAACCGGTAATGGGCATCAACCCGATCACCATACCTGTATTGATGATAATCTGGCAAAAAATCATTGTAGAAAGTCCTATGCAAACATAAAAACCTGCCATGTCACTGGACAGTTTTGCATTGCGCAGAGAGCGAATCAACAACACCAGAAAAAGAGTCATCAACAAAATGTTTCCCAAAAATCCCTGCTCCTCACCCCAAACTGCAAATATAAAATCTGTATCCTGGACAGGCAAAAAATCGAGATGACTTTGCGTACCTGATTTATAGCCTTTACCCCAAAAACCACCGGATCCGATGGCAATTTTTGATTGAATGAGATGATAGCCTGATCCCAAAGGATCGGATTCGGGATTTAAAAAACTTGTTATTCTTTTCATCTGGTAGGGTTTCAGAATATACGGACTTATTGTTACTGCAGGTATAATGATAACAATAGCGATAAGAATCATTTTCTTAATGCTAAAACCGCTGGCAAAGATCAGCATAACGAAAATTGGTACCATGATCAGTGATGTTCCTAGATCGGGTTCCAGTATTATCAATAGAAATTGTACACTCATTAAACCTGCAGGAATGATCAGATCTTTGATTTTAGGCGGTACACCACGCCATCTAGCCATCCACCATGACAGAATGAGAATTAAACTGAGTTTGGAAAATTCACTTGGTTGAAGGCGAATTCCACCCGGCAGTTTAATCCATCGGTGTACACCCAACTCAGAAGGTGCCAGTAAAACATAAATCAATGCAGCCAAAGAGAGTATGTATATGGCAGGTGCTATTTTAATAATGTACTTATAATCAAGAAACAATAATCCCAGGCAAAGCCCGAAACCAGCTCCGACCCAGATAATTTGCTTTTTATAGTCTGCCATGCCGGGATCATCGTAAGTGACGCTCATGATCGTGAGAATGCCAAGGGTTGAGATCGCGAGAATAGTTAACAACAAAATCCAATCAAGGTGTTCGAGGTATCGTCTGTCAATCATTTGTCATATCCTCCGGTGTCGGAGACATTTGATCGACATGTGGTGCCGGCTGGAACACTTCCTGCCACTTTAAAAATACTTGTTTTGCAATGTTGGCTTTCCTGGAAGCTCCTTCTTTACCTCCATTTTCTAAAAAGACCAGAACGGATACCTGTGGATTATCAAAAGGAGCAAAACCGACGAACCAGTTATGGTCACGCAATTTTTCCGGAATATCAAATTCAGAAAATCCAAGTTTTTTAAGAGCACTTTTTGAGATAACTTGCGCGGTGCCGGTTTTTCCTGCAATGGTGATTTCTTTCATTTTCAGAGAACGTGCTGTTCCGTGATCACCCCAGATTACATCTCGAAGCCCTTCACGTAATGCAGTCCAGTAGTCATCATTGAATGTGATGGTATTTAAAACAGTCTGGTAGTCCTGGATTCCCAATTCATCAGCATTGAGCAAGATTTTCGGACGATATACTGTACCTCCGTTTGCTATGGCGCTCATCATGTTAATCAGTTGCAGAGGTGTTGTCAGCACACCCCCCTGTCCGATGGATACAGAGATTGTTTCGCCGGGCCACCATGCGTCATGTTTTACCGTTTCTTTCCATTCACGATTTGGTATGAAACCGCTGCGTTCGTTTGGCAGCGAGATCATGGTTTTTTTCCCGAGTCCAAACTGTTGAGCTGTTTCATAGATACTGTCAATGCCGGCTTTTAATCCAGCTTGATAAAAGAATACATTGCATGATCCCTCAATTGCTTGCCTGAGTGCGACATGGCCATGCCCGCCAGTTTTCCAGCAATGAAAATCATTATTGGAAAACCTGAAGACACCGTTACAAAACATGGAAGTATTAGTGTCGATTCCATTTGACCGGAGAGCTGCAATTGCCGTGACGACTTTAAAGACTGATCCCGGACTGGCGGCGACTTGAAGAGGTCGATTAATTAAGGGATAGTCTTTGTTAGCATTTAGTTGATTCCATTCTTCAGATGATATTCCCACTGCGAAACTGTTAGGATCATACTCAGGACGTGAAACCATTGCCAGAATTTCGCCGTTGTTGGGGTTCATAACAATAATACAGCCATTCCATGGTTCAAGGTATTTTTCGATCGATTTTTGAAGCTCAAGATCAATCGTTAAACGTATATCGGCGCCGGGTTTTGATAATTTGGGAGCAGGTTGACGCAAGGTTCGATTGATCCTGCCAATAGAATCAACTTCAACCCATCGGTATCCGTCTTTGCCATTCAAGTATTTTTCATAAATGGATTCCACGCCTGTTTTCCCAACGATATCACCGATCTGATAATCCGTAAAAAAAGAAGAACTCAATTGCTTTTCGGAAATTTCCCCAACATAACCCAGCATATGACACGCCAGGGAACCGTAAGGATAAAAACGCGTATTTTCAGCGCGAGTTATTACTCCCGGAAGATCGAATTTTTTACTTTCAATTTGAATTACCTTCTCGAAAGGTATATTCGATGCTATCTTCCGAGGAATAAATCCTGCGCTGTTCGCTAAAAAGAACTTTTCTTTTATCATATCTTCCGGGAGCGACAGTATTATGCCCAGCTGTTTGAATACCTCATTTCGTTTTGTCTTTGGAAAATCTTCAGGAATGATATATAGCCCGAAGCTTGGTCTTGTCGTTGCCAAAGAATTGCCATTTCTATCAACAATCCGTCCTCTTTGAGCTCGATCACGCATTAATCGTGTTCGGTTGTTTTGAGCAAGCTCTCGGTATTTGTCAACTTGAACAATTTGAAGCCACCAGAGTTTTACGCATATGGCAGCAATAAATGCTGTCATAAATACGATAATCCATGGTATGCGACGGTTTTGCCTGCTTGAATCTTGTTTAATCACTCCGCCGCTCCGGAATCCAACGAAGTCTGGTTAACATCACAATCAGTGGGATACTGATGATCGCATTTACCACAGCCTGTGTAATTATCGTCAAGACCACACTTGGCATAGGTTCGGTAATGGCTGAAAATCTTTGAAAAACAACTTTGAATAAACCAGCCATCAGGCAACAGCAGCCAACTAGAATGGACTGAATAGAAATGTTATCGATCATGAATCGCTCGCGGATAAGTGCTGCAGACAGTCCTATCTGGGTGAAGATAAAGGCATTGGATCCTAATAAAATACTGGTGCTGACATCCATTAACAGGCCGGAGATGAATCCGAAAAGGCATCCTGTTTCGATACCGTGAAAAAATCCGAAAATAATGGTGAGTACAAGCAGAAGGTCAGGTTCAAACAGTGTCAGGTTTATGCGGGGTAAAATGCTGAATTGAAGTATGATAATACTTACCGCAAAGAGGCAACGGTAGAATTTACTCATCGAATTCCCCGTTGCGGAGAGGTTTGTAGATAACAACTTCTTCAATAACAGACATATCTGAAAAAGGTAAAATTTCTACCGTTTGGAAGATATCACCAGGCTGTCGGTCAATTCGGATAACCTGACCGATTGGAAGACCTTTGGGAAAAGCGTCATCCAACCCGGAAGTAATCACTGTCTCACCCAGGATCACGCGATCGAATCGACTGGCAAATTTCAATATGCACTTTCCATCACCAGAACCATTGACAATACCCGACACTCGGCTTTTTTGCAGAAGTGCTGCAATTCCGGATTGTGGATGAATAAGTGTTACCACTTTGGACAGATTTGGAGAAACCCGGGCTATCTGACCGATTACGCCATCTTGACCTGAAACTCCCATATATTTTTGAACGCCGTCATTTTGACCCTTGTTGATAATTAGGATTGAGTCCCAGGTATGAGAACCGCGGTGAACGACATCCGCAACAATTTTTTCATGGGTTACACTGGAGGGCAGTTGAACCAGAGTAAGATAGCGTTCAGCGAGTTGAATTCTCTCAAGCAAAATCATTTGCTCAGCCTGTAATTGTGCCAAATCTTTTTTCAGTTTTTGATTTTCATGTTGAACATTGACAAGAAAAACATAATGTGACCAGTAAAAGGAGATATTATCAAGTCCCCAATCCATACACAGATAAAAAGGTGACATCACAGATAAAATACCGGATTCAATTTTTTCTGCTACAATGCCTCCTCTGAGGTTTGATGTAAAAAATGCAAGGGAGCAGAGTGAACAGGCAGTATATATTAACCAGGGGCGATATCGTTCACTGATTAATCGCATTGTAGAAGAAGTCCAAATTATTTAACCGATACTTTTTGCAGTAAGTCTATTTCATCAAGCATTTTACCGGTGCCCATGCAGACACATGTCAACGGATCGTCAGCTATGGTTACTGGAAGACCTGTTTCTTCTCTAAGACGCACATCCAATTTTTTCAATAACGCACACCCTCCGGATAAAACTATGCCTTTATCGACGATATCCGCGGAGAGTTCCGGAGGTGTTCTTTCTAGGGCTGTTCGCACAACATCCACGATTGCTTGAACAGCATCCATAAGTGCATCTCGGATTTCTTCGGAAGTTATAATCAATGTTTTGGGAACACCCGCAACCAGGTCGCGGCCCTTGATTTCCATGGTAAGTTCTTCTTCAAGTTCCGCTGCGGATCCAATTTCCATCTTGATATTTTCTGCGGTCCGCTCACCTATCAGCAAATTATACTTTCGTTGAATGAATTTCACGACGGCCTGATCCATTTCATCTCCGCCGACACGCAGCGATCGACAGTAGACGATTCCAGCCAAAGATATTACAGCAACCTCCGTTGTCCCACCACCGATATCGACAATCATATTGCCAGATGGTTCGGTAACTGGCAGTCCAGCTCCAATTGCCGCGGCCATTGGTTCTTCCACCAGAAAAACATCGCTAGCTCGAGCCTGTAATGCGGAATCTCTGACAGCTTTTTTCTCAACAGGGGTTATCCCTGAAGGCACACAGATAATGATTCGGGGTCGAAGGAAAATGCGCCGATTATGAGCTCTTTGGATAAAATATCGCAACATTTTCTCGGTTACTTCGAAATCGGCGATAACGCCATCCTTCATTGGGCGTATAGCAATAATATTGCCGGGCGTGCGGCCAAGCATTTCCTTCGCTTCTTTTCCAACTGCTAGCACATTACGCTTATCTCGATGGATTGCAACAATAGAAGGCTCATTGATGACAATCCCCTTGTTTTTCACGTACACCAATGTATTCGCGGTTCCCAAATCAATAGCCAGATCATTAGAAAATTTAGATAAAATAGACATAAATACGACGTCCTCTCAATGCTGGACGGTTGCAATCGATGACATGAAAATATTACCCTTGGACATCTTGAACCTTATCCTTTTCATTCAAGGATTTAAAAAACCATGAAAGATTCCAAGGAATCTTTTATCAATCTAGAGGGTAGGTGCAATTCGGTCAAGAGAAATCTATACCCTATACTCACTCAATCCCGACTGAAGACCGAATTTTTTCATTTTTAATTGCAGTCCTTTTCTGGACAAACCTAGGATCTTTGCTGCCTGTGTCACATTTCCGCCACTTTCCTCCAAGGCCGATTTCAGCAGTTTGCGTTCAATTTTTTCTGTTTCTCTTTGCATAATTTCTTTCAGAGACAGAGGAGATGAATTGACTTTGTCATCCAATTCGATGCCGTCAACTACCGAATTAAAACTGTTAGCAGTCAGAACTGACTCACTTGACAGCAGTATTGCCCGTTCCAAGATATTTTCAAGTTCTCTGATATTTCCAGGCCAGGAATAATGTAGAAGTATTTGCATGGCTTCATGAGAAATACTTTGAATTGAACGGTTCAAACGTTTATTGAAATGACGAATGAAGTGGTGCACCAGTGGGGGGATATCTTCAGGACGGGATCTCAAAGGTGGAATATAAATGGGGACCACATTAAGTCGATAGAACAAATCCTGCCTGAATCGTCCCTCTTGAACCGCTTTTTCCAAATCTATATTTGTCGCGACAATAAGCCGGACATCAACACGAATCGTTTTCAAACCTCCGACACGTTCAAACTCACGTTCCTGAATAACCCTCAATAATTTAACCTGTATTTCGCGGGAAATTTCTCCGATTTCATCCAGAAATAATGTTCCGCCATCGGCTAATTCAAATCGACCCGGTTTTGAATTCACTGCACCTGTAAAAGCACCTTTTTCATAACCAAAAAATTCGCTTTCCAGTAGTGTTTCTGGAACAGCAGCACAGTTGATTTTAATAAAGGGTTTTTCTTCGCGCGTAGATTTATTATGGATCAACTGGGCTATCAGCTCTTTACCGGTTCCACTTTCGCCAGTGATTAATATTGTTGTAGGGCTGTCAGCAATTCTATTGATGATGTCGAGGACCTTTTTGATCTCTTGGCTTGCAGCTATTATTTTTCCATCAGAAAAAACTCCCTGCGCATGAAATTCCGTTTGATTTAATTTATAGGTTGTGCAAGCTTTTGAAACAATCAGTCTCAACTCATCCATCTCAAATGGTTTTAAAATATACTCAAATGCTCCTCTTTTCATTGCCTCAACAGCATTTTCAATGGTGCCATGTGCTGTGATGACGATAACAGGAATATCCGGGAATCGCGCATTAATTTCCGAAAGCAACTGCATACCATCCAATTGCGGCATCTTCAAATCAGTAATGACAACATGAACAGCAGTCTGTGAAAGAATTTCCAAGGCTTCAATACCGTTTCCAGCAAGATATGTTGAGTATCCTTCCTGTTTTAATGAAGCACTTAAAATACGCCGCATATTTGGTTCATCGTCGACGATGAGAATTCGAATAGAATTGTTCATGAGAGATCCTTATTCATATTTGTTGACATTTGCGGAGGTTGATGAAGCATCGCCGGTTGACGTTATGTTCAATTTATCCAAAGGCTGGATTAGTCTGAAAAATGCACCACCAAGTACTGATCTGCCGATCTGAATGTCTCCTTTTAAACGCTGAATATTTTGTTGGACGATTGCCAATCCAAGACCGGTTCCTGTGTCTCGGCTGGTATAGAACGGTTGAAATATCCGATCGAAGTCTTTTTCAGGTATTCCCGGACCGGAATCTTCAATCGCAACAATCAGACTATGTGTTTTCTCGCATAAATGAGCATTCAGTTTGATAATCCCTTTATTTTCCAATGCTTGAATCGCATTTTCGATAAGATTATTGAGAATTTGTATCCAAATATCCAAAGGCACTTCTGTTTTTCCCGCATCGGGAGATATTTCTGTTAAAAACTCGATCGATTCACAATCACTTCGAGCCTTCAACGGCAGTTGAATTCGACGAATTATTTCAAAAAAAGCCGCAGTTTTATATTCGTGATTTTCTGATGAGGGTCGAGCGTAATCCAAAAATCGCCTAACGAATCTGTTGAGTCTTTCAATCTCCTCTTGAATTATCATAATGAAGTCGTCATCCGTTGCCAATTTCTGTTGGGATTGAAGATACTGAAAAGTTGCTTTGATAGTCGCAAGCGGGTTCTGGATTTCATGAGCTAATCCGGAAGCGAGATGACCGAGCGCAGCCAAACGATCTCTAAGTTTTTCTCTTTCAATAAGCCGTGCGTTGGAGAGTGCTGCCGCGAATTGACGCGTTACTGTCGTCAGCACGATTTCTTCCCGCCGCGTTATACCGGCTTCAGGATCAGAGAACCCAATACTGAGAAATCCTATGATTTCTTCTGCGAAGATGAACGGGAAACAGACATGAGCTCTAAACCTTAAAAGAATACGGAAAAGAGCGATTCGATGTCTTCTCACGACGGATGGCAATCCGCTTCGAATTTCCTGAGAAATCGTACTCTTGTTTACAACTCTATGACTATAGAGAAATGTTTCAAACAGTAGACTGGGAATATCGATCTGAGCTCCATTTGTCCAGCGAATTTCATCTCCATCTATTACCGTTAAAGACTGACGATTATTGGTGATCAGATAAATTCCAAATGATTTCACACGGGAAGTCTCTCTAAGTGATTTTGCGAAACTTTTCAGGAGTTGTTTTTCAGAAACCAGTGTACTCATTGTACGACTGAAATTTTCCAAATGAGAGACAAAACGGTAACTTTCACGGCTTAAAACCCTGTCTGCCTGACCCTCGATAACCATTGTTAACGGCTCATAAAGAACAACGAGTACCAATGTAGCAATCAAGATGGAAAGCAGGGATGTATAAGGCGTGTGGTACCAATTTCCCAAAATTCCCAAGAGACACCAAAATATGAAGGTGAAGACGAAAATAACTACGGATCTTCCAGCGAGTCTACCAAAATCAAAAAGACGATGTCGCATTATTGCGACAGTAATCAATACCGTATATATCAATCCGCCTAAAATGCCCAGCGAGGGGACTGGTTTATAGAAACTTGAGGCAAGTGATGTCAATCCTCCGATTCCTGCCGCAGACATTCCAACCAAAACATACCATAATCGAAGATTTTCCCGTCTGGAGTTTGTAATTCGTATGCGCTTGAATAGATTAGTGACGCCCAAAACACCAATAGGTGCGATAAAGAAAAACGAAAATAGCTTATGCACAATTTCCAGACGTTGATTGTTGGAATAAAAAAGGATCAATAAAGCACTCAGTATCCAAAGGATCCCGTTAATACGCCGTTCCTTTATGGATTTATTTCTGAGGAGAGTCATCAGAAACATATGCAGTGCGGGTGAAACCAGCAATAAGCCTCCATAAAACATCCACCCCAGATCAAAAACCATCCCTCCGTTCCAGAAGACAAATGTCAAAGAGAGAAGTGCAAAATTGCGATTAAGATGCCGAGTCCATCCACGTCCTTTGACAAGAACATATATTGTTAGAAAAAGATTTGTTCCAAATGCAGCAACAGCACTCTGTAAATCAAAATAATCCATAGTTTAATCCATAACGCAATCGGTTTCCTTAGGTATAGAACAAGGAAACCCCTTAAATTTAGATATAGTGTAAAATTAACGTACCGACGATTGCAACTGTCATATCGCATCCTTTTTCTTCTTTTCGGCCTTTTGACGATCAATTATAATAGAAGTGTCACAAAAAGCAGGAAAATGAATTTTTATAGGATTGACTGCAAAACCTTCTGTCAGCTTTTTCCCAACGCGAAGCTGTTCCGCTGTTTAAAAACATTTCACGATTTTACAAGACAGGATTGGGATATCCAAATATCATTTCAGCCGAGTTGTCTTAGCGGCAAATCATGGTTTGCCGTAATTCATTCAAGAGTTGATCCAGCTTCCGGACCGGAGCATGAGTGGGTGATATTGACGAAAAAGATACTGGATAGTCTAGATACAAAAACTCATCTGCTGGTATCAGGAATAGGAAAGCTCCAATTTGATTTTCCATTATATCACTGGCTTAAAAAAGGTGGTCAATCCATTGTGATCTCTGAAACGATATCTCCGTGCAATAAGGCATCATTTGTTTCCTATAAGTGGTTTTTGGAGCATCCGTTGGTTTTTTGGATTGTGTTATCAGGTCCGCATAAAAAACCGCGAAGCACTACACTATCAAAAAAAATCCGGGATCAACTTTTGTTTGCTGCTTCGCGCCGGATTTTTAAGGGAATGGTGCGTACAGGTGGCAATATGGCTGAATACATCAGTCAATACGACAAGGAAATTGTTACAGATCTTGCTCAAACACCTTATAAATACAAAACCCACGTAAAAAGGAAAATCACTTCTGGATCCAATGCATCAGGTGTTGCGAGCGTCACAAATGAATGCCGAAAATCAAAAGGCAGTGACGAATATATATGGCACTTTACTCGGAGTAGAAAGGAACCGTGGCCGGATCAGGGATGGGAAAGTTATCTGGAAGGTTTGGAAGGGAAGGATCAGTCGGTTCCCTATTCAGCGTTTGATGCACTCATACAAATTCTTTCAACTCAGAAGATTATGGCAAGTTCATATCTTATCCGCGGTTCCTATCCCGTTGTCTGCATGACAGCGGTTGAACTCGCGAAAATACGGAAATTAATGACCTGGCAAAAACATCTCAGACGATCACGTTTTGATCCGTACGGTATCGGATTGTTGAAGAAAGAAGCAATTCGTATGGGCGTCAGACCAGTCATCTATGGATCATCAAAGGATTACCGCTGTCTAGCGGAAGCGGAGAGGTTTTTATTTCAGTTGTCTTCAAGCGGTCGACATAATTGGGCAGAAGAACAGGAGTGGCGTTTCAAGGGAGACCTGGATTTAAGAGTCGTGCCACGTGAAGCGCTGAAAATTCTTGTTGCCGCCCGTGAAGATGTTGAGGTTATACGTGATATTACTTCGGCCGGAATAATCGTTTTTTGAAAAATAATATTTGCGTGATGACGAATCAGTTTTTTCTTGACAACCGAATTCATTTGCGTTAAGTAATCCCTCTCTCTGGGGAGGGGAAAAACACGTAACCTGTCTGCCTCAGGCGGGTCTAAACAATCAGGAAATTCAAAGGCACTTGTTTACGGCACTATTCCGCAGTACGAGTAGAAAGGATGATG
>JAFGJC010000072.1 GCA_016929305.1 candidate division CSSED10-310 bacterium
ATGTAAACACTCGCCCTTTTGCATCACCCTCTGAAAGAACTTCAAGAAATGCCCGGTTGAACATGTTCATTTCAGTTTGGTAATCGCCGTAAGTAAATCGATCATGTCGTTCTCCCCCCAGAATGACAGGTTCATCAGCCATTGTCGCCGGGGGTTGAAGGTCAAGTGTGACGTTGCTGAAAGGGGTCTGAAACCCAACTCGCGTCGGTACGTTCAGATTGAACACAAATTCCTGAAGAGCCTGTTTGACTTCTGTATATGTTAGTTGATCCCTGCGGATGAAAGGTGCCAGAAGTGTATCAAGATTTGAAAATGCTTGAGCGCCTGCTGCTTCTCCCTGAAGTGTATAGAAGAAATTAACGATTTGCCCGAGTGCAGTTCGAAAGTGCCGGGCTGGACAACTTTCCGTTTTTCCGGGAGCGCCTTTAAACCCATTCACCAACAAATCCTGAAGATCCCAACCAACACAATATACAGATAACTGTCCAAGATCATGCAGATGTATAGCCCCCTGGCTATGAGCTTCTCGAATTTCGGGAGTGTATATTTTATTGAGCCAGTAAGTTTTGCTGATTTCGCTTGATATGAAATTATTCAAGCCTTGCAGGGAATAGTCCATATTGCTGTTTTCCTGAACACGCCAATCCAAACGGTTCAGATAACTATCGATCAGTTCGAGGTCCGCTTTTTGTACCATTTCCCTGATACGCGCGTGTTGATCGCGGTAAAGGATGTAAGCTTTTGCCGATTTTTTAAAGGGGGATGTCAGTAAAACTTCTTCCACCAAATCCTGTATTTCCTCAACCGATGGTATATGATCCAACACGATTGTCTGCGCAAGATTCAACACACGTAAGGTCAAACGTTGTGCCATTTCAGCAGAATATTCACCGGTAGCTCTTCCTGCCTTGAGAATGGCATTCGTAATTTTTGTTGCATCAAAAGGAACACGGCGTCCATCACGTTTAGTAATTTCATCAAAGCCTGAACGAGATGTGTTGGACTGAGAAAAATCCGTTTGGGAGTTCATAGAACGTCTCCTCGTATGAAGAAACTCCAGCGCAACAAAACGTTATTCGAATAGCGCTGAAATGAGTTTTTATTGTTGAGTCACGTCGACCGTTTGCTGATTTTCTTGTTCTGTAACCGAACAAGATTTCGCAAATTTTTAACATAAATTTATTCGGTCACAAACTCTATATATAGTGGTTTTGTTGAGTTGTCAACCCTAAATATGTTGATTTTGAGGTTATATGAATATTTTTTCACATGAGGATTTTTTGCTGAAAACAGTTGCGGCTGAGGGGGCTGTTGGGATAGGCTAAAACCAAGGAGATTATTATGAATAAAGCAAGTGATACAGATCGTATTCCTCTCGAAGGACGCGATCTAGATGATCTGATCCGGCGATACCGTGAAGCAGAAGCTAAAAAGGAAGAAGAGAAAAAAAAGAGCACGGATGTTGAACCTGAAATGTCAAGTTTCATCCTGCAGCATTATGATCGTGTATTGTTATTGGAACGAAATGAAGCTGCGGGAGAAGCAGCTTTTCGTTTACTTAAAGCTGAAGGATATAACATTGAATGGGAAACAGAACGTGACTCAGCAATAGAAATATTGCAAAAAGAGGAGTTTTCGACGCTGATTGTGAGTGAAGGTTTTTCCGCTGATGGTTTACTTATCCAAGAAACGCTAAAGGAAAAGGGTATTCAGGTTAATCTTCGGATTATCAAGGATTTCGGTACAGCGATTCTTGGCCATGAAGAAACAGCATCACTAAAAAACACTCGGAGATCATTTTATCATCTTCTTGATTTCACGGTTCGATTTCTGGAATCTTTTCATCTTCCCATGGTTGGACATGCAAAAGAGGTCAGCAGGCTGGCCAGGGAAGTGGCGATTCGAATGGAGCTTTTACCGGAGATCGTCGATGGCATAACTGTCACGGCTTATCTTCATGAGATGAGCGAATTACATGAGAGATATGTTCCATACTGGCAAAAATCTGAAGATATTTTTCAGGATATGGAGTTGAAGTTGCCGGAATGGCATGTTCGTGATCTCACTCAAGCGCTCCAATATCCTTATCCAGTAGCGGATAGTTTGAAACGTCTTCAGGAAAGGTATGACGGCAAAGGTTATCCAGATGGCTTGAAAGGTGAAGAAATTCCTATCGCAGCACGAATTATTGCTCCAATCGATATCTATATGAATATGATCAGTGGGGAAATGGGGCCAGCCATGTCACGCGGCGAAGCAATCGACCAGCTGATACTGGATTCAGGTATAGCTTTTGATCCTGCAGTTATCGAAATTTTAGTCGGAATACTTAAGCAGGAATTGGCCGAACGGGATGGCACCGAGTACCGCGAGACGATACTGATGGTCGATAATTTTGGTGATGACGATCTGGTAAAAATTCAGTTGAGGGAAGAGGGATATCGCGTCATCAGTGCTGACTCTATGCAAAATGCACTTGTCAGCATCGAACGCGATAAACCATTTATGATTATTTCGGATATTGATCTAAAATCAGGATCCGGGTTTCAGTTACTGGACAGCGTTCGGAAAAAAACTGAATTCCGCGAAATACCTTTTATCATCATGTCATCGAAAACAGACACCAGTTTCATTTCAAAAGGTATAAGAGCTGGCGCAGATGACTATATTCCGCGCCCATGCTCCAGTGATCTGCTTCTCGCTAAAATTGCACGGACGATTGCGCGAACCAAAGGCAGGGGTGCAA
>JAFGJC010000073.1 GCA_016929305.1 candidate division CSSED10-310 bacterium
ATGATAATTTCTCCGAGTATCAGCGGATAATCGGGATCGGCAGGTATTTGGAATGAATCAGATCGATCACCCGGGGATTTCCATTCATAATATGGGAATGAGAGAACATTCGTCGGTTTATCTGAATTTCGGTATTTCCTGCTCAATTCCTGAATGTATTGATCATTCACCAAAGAGATTTCAACCGTTCCGGGAGAACTGGTGATGTGTTTTGCAATGATGTTTAACGAATCGTGCAGAATTTGAATAGATAATGGAGGTTCGGGATCATCCCGTTGATCAGAAACCATTGTTTCCATTTTGCTTTTTCTCCTTGATCGGACGGTTATTTTGTGGATTCTTCACTTTCTCCGATTCCGAGTCATCAAAGTTGAAGCCTGGATAGGCAATACGGCTATGATAATTGCGCAACAACCTTTCAAAAACCTTATCTGCTATAATTGTTAATTCTCTAAAAGTCAATTCGCAATCATCGAACTGGTGATCTTGAAATTTTGACAGGGTAATTTTTTGAACCAGGGTTTTTAATGCTGACGACGAGGGTGATTTCAGGCTGCGAGCAGCAGCTTCGACTGCATCTGCGATGAGAACAATAGCCGCCTCCTTACTCCGGGGACGAGGTCCCGGATAACGGAATTCGTCTTCAGCGAGATCTTGAGTATTTTTATAATTCAACGCTTTATCATAAAAGAATGACAGTAGAGATGTACCATGGTGTTGTTGAATAATACTGATAATGTCAAGTCCCAAACGATGTTTTTTAGCGAGTTCGACACCTTCCTTGACGTGATTCCTGATAATCATGGCACTCATAGTTGGTGTTAATTCGTTATGCGGATTTTTTCCTCGAATATTTTCAATAAAATAGTGTGCCTTAGATACCTTACCAATATCATGATAATAAGCACCGACCCTGGCCAGTAAAGAATTCGCGCCAATAGATTCAGCGGCTATTTCCGCGAGATCTCCAACAATCAGCGAATGATGGTGTGTTCCGGGAGCTTCCATCGCTAAACGGCGTAGCAGAGGTTGATTGAAGTTGGATAACTCCAGCAGTCTGATATCCGTCGGAATACGAAACATCCATTCCAGAATGGGCAGTAATATTGTCACGATGAAAGAAACCAATATTCCGCTTAAAAGTGCTAATAAAGATGAATATGCTGCATTGAAAGATACAATCTCACCCCGGAGTGAATAGAGTATTGCAACCATTGTTGTATTGGCTAGACTCACAAGAAATCCAGCCTGGATAACCATAGTGCGTTGTTTGTATTGCGTAACGGCATAAACTGATGCACAACTTGACATCATGGCGTATAGACCGATGAGGAAACTTCGGTCACCTGAAATGCCTGCCAAAATACCGAATAAAAAGCTGAAAAAAACGCCAATACGTATATCTACCAATAGAGTCAGCAGCATTGCACCCACTGCATATGGTATAGCGTAGGTATAAGGTTCTGAAAGATTAAAAGGATGTTTTTGCATTAAATCAGGAAGGAATGAAGCCAGTTTTAAGAATACTTTCACGATCAACACTTGTAACACCGAAACGATACCGATTAAAACAAGTCGGTTTCTGTCAGATAGCAACCATTTATGGAACCTGCGAATTTGGATCGTAACAATAGCAAGCAAAACACAAACAAAGACCAGACTTGCAAGAAAAACTAACCCAAATCTGGATTCTTGTCCCATGCGGTTGAGATAGTCCAAACGATTTTTTATTTCAGGAGTTATTTGTTCACCTGCATGTGCGACGATTTCACCTGCATTTACTTTGTAGTATACCGGCACGACCGAATCTCTAGCTATTTTTCGCCTTGCTTGAGTTAACTGCATATTAGGTGTGAGATTTGGACGAATCATTGCTCTAGCAACCTCAGCCGAGATGTCCTGGAGAATTTGATTGTCCGGAAAAAGACGTGACGCCATGATGTCAATCTCACGCCATGCATCCTCAACGGAAACAACAAGATCCAAATTATAGACTATCTTCTCGTCACCCGTCGCTAAATCTTTCCTGATTAAACCATTCGGAGCTTGCTCCAATAATAGGTTTCGATTGGCAACAATTGAGTATTGAGATATTCGGTCAAATATTTGACCAACACCTTTTTCGATTTCAGCAGAAAAGTTCAGTGATTTGAGTAATTGGAAAGTGTCAAATGACATTTTTATCATGGAGTCCTGCATGAAATCATCGTATTCATCGCGAGCTTTGTTTTCAGTTACTGCTTGAGATTGAGGTGTTTGAGTGGATTGAGGCCATGGGGTTGCAACTTGATCACTCAATTCTTCCCGGAATCTCTCACTCCGAAGCTTTTGACGAAAATTTGCAAAATCAGCTGTTAATCTCTGCCGCAGCTTTTGTCCCATATTGCTGTCATAGTCAAAAACGGGGCGGACTATACGTTCAGCCTGTTCGCGTCTTTTTTCTGTCGTTACTTCATCAATCAATGTGAAATCAAGGTTTGATTTGATGTCCTCCCACACTTTATTCCCAACTTCTAAATCTTCATAGGAAGGTAGAGGTGGGGGAGTCAGCAGGTATGCCATAACTAATACAAGCGCGATAACTCCTGTAACACTAATCCAGCGTGAAAGCATCATTCCCATAAATTGCTGTTTGAGATGTAGTTTTTTACCGAATTTGCCCATTCAATAACCCATTGTTTGTTTCATTTGTCATCTATTTTCTGTTTATCCGCATTTTCATATGCTTTTACGATGTCCTGCACGAGTTTGCATCGGACAACATCTCTGCGTGTAAAATAGATGAATTCAGTCGATGGAACCGTATTAAGAATGGTTTGAACTTCGACCAAACCCGATTTTTGTTTCAAAGGTAAATCGATTTGAGTTATATCGCCCGTAATAACCGTTTTAGCGTTAAAACCAAGTCTGGTTAAAAACATTTTCATCTGCTCAGGTGTCGTGTTCTGGGCTTCATCCATAATGATAAATGAATCATTTAAAGTTCGCCCACGCATATAAGCAATCGGTGCAACTTCAATAACTCCCCTCTCAACCATCCTATTCGCTCTGTCAACCTCCAGCATATCATACAATGCATCATAAAGAGGTCTTAGGTAAGGATTCACTTTCTGGTACATATCACCTGGAAGAAAACCCAGACTTTCACCTGCTTCCACGGCTGGTCTGGCCAGAATAATGCGGCTGACCTTTTTGGCCAGCAGATATGTTACTGCGACAGCGACGGCAAGATATGTCTTCCCGGTTCCTGCCGGTCCAATCGAAAACACCAGGTCATTCCGCTGTATGGCATCAATATATTTTTTCTGCATGGGAGTTTTGGGAAATACTTTCCTGTGGGAAGTCGTTAAAATATGGCTACCCAAGAGTAAATCTCTCATGGAATCTGCATGTTGACCATCTTGATATTGACGTATCGCCATTTGAAATTCCTGACGTGTCACTGAAAAACCTTCTACAACCATACCCTCGAGATTACTTAAAATATTTAATGCTGCGTTTACATCATTTTTTTGCCCGGAGATTTTCAAATCACGCCCATGCGCAGATATTGAAATTTGAAACGCTTTTTGCAGCATTTCCAAATGCTCATCAAAACTCCCGTAAAACTGCTGTAAATCTTTAATTTTTTTTAGAGTAATTCCGCTGGTATAAATCTCTTTATCCGCACTTTTTGAGGAAGCCAAAACACCTCCCTTTATTTATGATAATTCAGATGTTATCACTCATTTACCTTTATGATAAAAGCATCCCGATAACCTTCCGTTTTAATTTTATGTAGCATTGTTTCCGCATCCTGATCATTTGAAAACGGACCTATTCTGACCTGATAATGCACATTGCCTGTGTTATATCGCTTAGTATATAAATAGCTTGGAAAATTCATTTTCCTCAGTTTTTTGTTGAGTCTTTCCGCATCATTGCTGTTCGGGACTGATGACACCTGGATAGCGTATAAACCCTCGGTTTTTTCGATAGAATCCGTCAGAACACTTGATTCGCTGAAATTAGCTACTGGATCAATTCCAGATGTGACATTCATTTCCGGAATTGAAGTTGGTTGAAGATCCTTTTGCTGATTTTCATGCCGTGTATTTAAAGTGATTCGTTCTTCTGCGATGTAGCTTATATTGTCCTGTGGATAAGGGCGCTCTCCTCGATCACTCGCATTTTTATCGAACGACTGTCCGGTAAAAAAACCGAAAATGAATGACAGGGAAATGATTATCCCACATGAAGTTATTAGAATATAAGCATGCTTTTTAGGTATTTCGTATGAATCAGCCATTAATTGTATTACGATTTATCCTGCGACGGGTGCATAAAAACTTTGAAGAAATCAATGGGTATCGGGAAAATTGTTGTAGAATTGTTTTCTGTGGCGATTTCAGAAAGTGTTTGCAGATAACGCATCTGCAATGCCATGGGTTGTTTGGATATGACTTCTGCAGCCATCAGCAATTTT
Organism: candidate division CSSED10-310 bacterium; assembly: GCA_016929305.1. Classification (GTDB taxonomy): domain Bacteria; phylum CSSED10-310; class CSSED10-310; order CSSED10-310; family JAFGJC01; genus JAFGJC01. The sequence goes on from JAFGJC010000073.1 coordinate 4,466, forward strand.
TCAGACGCTTGATATTCACCCTCCGCTGCAATCACTTTCGCTCTTCTCTCGCGCTCCGCTTCAGCTTGCCGCGCCATTGCCCGTTGCATCTCTACCGGAAGATCGACATGTTTAACTTCAACATTTGAAATTTTTATCCCCCATGGGTCAGTGTGTTTATCCAGAATCTGCTGGAGATCATGATTGATCTTATCACGGTTCGACAACAAATCATCGAGTTCATGCTGACCCAGCACACTCCGAAGGGTTGTTTGAGCAAGCTGAGAGGTTGCATATAAATAGTTTTCAACTTCAATTATAGCTGCTATCGGTTTCATAACTCTGAAGTAAATAACTGCATTTACCTTAACTGACACATTATCACGAGTAATGATATCTTGTGGCGGTACATCCATTGCCACCAAACGCGTGCTGACTCTAACTATACGATCAATGGGAGCGAATACAAAAATCAAACCAGGACCCTTAGCCTCCGACAAAACACGGCCCAACCGAAAAATGACACCTCTTTCATATTCCCTCAGAATCTTTAAACAACTGAACAGATAGACAACAACTACACCAACCACAAAAATCACAGGTAAGAAATTCTCATAACCATCCACGACTATTCCTCCTTATCTGTTTCCACTGTCCACCAAATCAACCGTCAAAGTCAATCCTTCAACTGAAATTACCTTTACTTTCGTGTTTTCGGGAACGAGTTGATCTCTGGTGAAACGTGCATTCCAGATTTCTCCGTGAATAAAAACTTGTCCCTCAGGATTTAAAGCTTTCGTTACTTTCCCCGTTAAACCCACCATTCCTGCATCACCCGTATTTGCTTTGGTTCTGTGGGATCTGACGACCAGACTCAAAAGGAAAACAACGATGACAGCTACCGCTATTGCCAATGGAATAATTGCTTTCATTGACACCTCCATACCGGGTAAATCGGAATCAATAAGCATAGATGCACCCAGTAACAAAGCAACGATTCCCCCAACGGTAAGAACACCGTAACTCTGTACTTTAACTTCCGCTATAAAAAATCCAAACGATAAAAGCATGAGAAACAGTCCGGCATAATTGATAGGCAGTGTGTGCATCGAAAACAATGCCATGAGTAAACTTATTGCTCCAACAACACCCGGCAGAATATAGCCCGGATGTGTTAACTCAATATACAAGCCAATCAAGCCACCAAACAGCAAATAAATGGCAATCGTGGGATTGATGATAATGGATAGGAGTTTTTGTCGCCATGTCATTGGCTTCTCAACGACAACCGCATCATCCAATATCAGTGTTTTTTCACCGGAAGGCAGCGCTACAATCGACCCATTAATCTTGTCAATTAATTCACGACGGTTTTGGGCTATAAAATCAATAACTCCAGCTTCCAAAGCCTCCTGTTCCGTCGATGAAACACTCTCGACAATCGCAGATGTAACCCAAGCGATATTTCGATGGCGATTTTCTGCAACGGTGCGCGCCCATGCGAGCGTGTCGTTGATGATTTTCTGTTCCATCACACCGCCTTGCCCCTGTCTCGGCAACTCAGGTTTTTCTGCATCCTGTATGGGAACATTTTGGGGAATTTCAGGAGGTTCTTGTTGCGGCGCAGAAGGACCGATGGAAACCGGATGCGCTGCTCCTATATTCGTTGCAGGTGCCATCGCAGCAATATGCGCTGCAATAGTGATGAACATCCCTGCAGAGGCAGCTCTGGCGCCCTGTGGATACACATATACAACAATCGGTACATTAGCATTCATTATCGATTGAACAATCGCATGAGTTGATTCGAGTACACCACCAGGAGTGTCCAGTTCAATTATCAGACATTGAATTCCTTCTGATTCGCCATTTGCGATAATATCGCGTAAATATTCAGAAACCATTGGATTGATGGTATCCTGAATCTGGGCAACCCAAATTTGTGGTATTGAACCTGACTCAACATCTGGCCCTGAAGCTGCTTGAACCGATGAGCAAATGAAAAGATGAGACCAGAGCAGCAATAAGAGTAAAATTCCATTTATTGTTTTCGATACCATCGAACACCCTCTCGTGTATCTTCCAAAACTACGCCTTTGCTCAGAAGCTCATCTCTTAGTTTGTCTGCCATGGCAAAGTTCTTCTGTTTTCTGGCTTCCTGACGCTTTTCAATCAATGTTTCGATTTCTTCTGATATCACATCTTGGGGATCATCTAATATATCCAAAATCTTATTTGTCATTTGGAGCAGCGAAATGACTTCTTTTGCTTGATCAGAGGTCAAATCTTGAGATTCAATCAGTGGATTCACCTGCCGAACCATTTCAAATACAGCACCGAGTGATTTTGCTGTATTTAAATCATCAGCCAAACCATCCAGAAAATCTTCCCGGCATTTTGAAACAATGGATGTGATTTGAACATTTGCCGATTTATTCTCCAATTGGGAAATTTCACTAAGACGTCTGTAAAAATTTCGCAGGCGATCAACCGCAGAACCAGCAGCATCAATGGCTTCGTCAGAAAAAATCAGCGGTTTTCGGTAATGCACCGATAACAGAAAATAGCGCACAGCTAGAGGGTTGACGCCTGTTTTCGCCAGATTATGAACAGTTACAATGTTTCCAAGCGATTTGGACATTTTTTGAGTTTTCATGTTTAAAAATGCACAATGCAGCCAATACCTGACGAACGTCTGCCCGAACGCAGCCTCACTTTGTGCAATTTCGTTTTCATGATGTGGAAAAATCAGATCTTCTGCACCCGTATGAATATCAAATGTTCTTCCAAGGTATTTTGCACTCATGGCTGAACATTCCAAATGCCATCCCGGTCTTCCTTTACCGACAGGAACGTCCCAGAACGGTTCCCCTTCCTTGTAAGCTTTCCATAAAACGAAATCACGAACATCTTCCTTGTCATACTCATCAGAATCGATACGCAACCCAGCCTGTGTCCTGTCCAGATCAATTTTAGAAAGTTTACCATAATCTTTGAACTTCGAGATACGAAAATAAATCGATCCATCAACTTCGTATGTCATCCCTGCATCAATAAGCCGCTTCACTAGATCAACCATCTCGTTGATATGTTCCGTAGCTTTGGGATTATACTCAACCGGTTCCAATCTGAGGAATCTGCAATCTTCAAAAAACGCATCCGTATACCGTTTTGCAAGGACATCGGTAGAAACACCTTCTTTTTTAGCATCTCGAATAATTTTATCATCAACATCAGTTATGTTCATGACATGCGTAACTACGTATCCGAATAATTTCAGGCTTCGACGCAATACATCTACAAAAACGAAATTTCTGAAATTACCGATATGCGCATAATCATAAACGGTTGGTCCACATGAATAAATTTTCACCTGGTCTTTTTCCATGGGAACAAATTCCCGCTTATTACCAGAAAGCGTATCTGTGAAAAACAACTTGCGACGGATGGCCATTGGGTTTCTCCTTTTTTAAATACGACATAAACCGATATTTATTCTACACTATCTTTAAAATCGAAGTCTACTCATCATCCATCAGTTTTATTTTTCTTTGTGATAAGCATTGAGTTTTGATAATTTATCGTTATGCGAATACAAGCAATAAAAGTAATGGTAACCATTTAAAAAAGAAAGGATTTGGGATAATGGATTGGGGAAGCAGAACGATAACCTCTCTAGAAAAAATCCGTCACAAAAAACCACTAATTCATAATCTCACGAATTTTGTCGTTATGAATTCGACGGCAAATGCAATTCTCGCTATCGGAGCATCGCCGGTCATGGCTCATGCAAAAGAGGAAGTTGAAGAGATGGCTTCCATTGCATCTGCTGTGGTTTTGAATATTGGCACATTGGAACCTTCATGGGTCGAAGCGATGATCATCGCCGGAAAGACAGCGAACAAAAAAGAGATTCCTGTAATTTTTGATCCGGTTGGTGTAGGCGCAACGACATTTCGTAATGAGTCAGCCCAGAAAATTCTCAGCGAAGTAAAATGTTCCATTATCAGAGGTAACGCATCGGAGATTTATTCTCTCGCCGGATTTGAATCAAAAACGAAAGGGGTCGACTCGTTGATTGAAGTTACGGAGATCGCCACACAAATGAGAGGAATAGCAAAAAAACTCCATTCGGTAATCGCGGTTACAGGCGTTGAGGACATGGTCTGCGATGGTAATGTTTGTTTAGGAATCAGCGGTGGTGATTCCATGTTCAAGCGAGTAACCGGAACAGGTTGTGCTGCATCCGCGATATGTGCGTGTTTTGCCGCGGTCGAGTCAAAATTATTGGATGCCGCTACTGAAGCTTTAGCGTATTATGGTATAGCAGGTATGGAAGCTGCGTATCATTCTAAAGGTCCTGGTAGTTTCCAGGTTGAACTTTACAACGCACTGGCAAATTTGGAAGCCAATACGGTGTTGTCATCAATAATGGTGCGGGAAGTATGAGAAAAAAAACTGTAAATTATTCGATTTATATCATTACCGATCCGTTACTTTCCAGAGGGCGATCTTCTAGAGAAATTATAGAGATGGCGATCTCTGGAGGTGCATCAATTGTTCAGTATCGGGATAAACGTGGATTGTCGACACGGAGCATGATTCAAGAAGCCTTGGAAATCATGACTGTAACGAAAGCTGCAAAAGTGCCGCTGATCATCAATGATCGACTTGACATCGCTCTCGCGGTAAAAGCTGATGGCATTCATTTGGGTCAGGAAGATTTAATGGTCAATGTAGCTCGAAAGTATTTAGGTGCCAGCAAAATCATAGGGGTATCTGTGCGTAGCGATGATGAGGCTGAAAAAGCAATCGCAGATGGTGCTGATTATCTGGCGGTTTCCGGTATTTTCCCATCCACAACTAAACTGGATGTGGGACGCCCCTTAGGTCTTGAGATGCTGAAAAAGATTTGCCGGTGTTCATCTATTCCGGTTATCGGTATCGGCGGCATCAATACCGGAAATGCTGGAGCTGTAATTCAAGCTGGAGCAACAGGTGTTGCTGTAATTTCTGCTGCCGTTGCAGCTAAAGATCCATCGGCTGCTGTACGAAGCCTTCGACTTGCCGTTCATTCTGCTCGCAATATCCAATGAAATTGAATGACCTCGGTGAATTCGGTCTCATTCAACGATTAACGAAGAATTTTAAAAATTTTAATCCCCATCTCTTATTGGGAATAGGAGATGATTGCGCTGTTGAAAAAATTACAGACGAATACATGCTTCTTGTAACAACCGACCTGCTGATTGAACATGTTCATTTCGTCAGGGAAAAAATACCCCCAAGATTCCTAGGCCGAAAAAGTTTATCTGTAAATCTTAGCGATATCGCTGCAATGGGAGGAGAAGCTTTGGGTTTTTATATTTCGATTGCCATTCCACGCACAACGGAATTGACGTATCTTGATGAAGTTTTTTTAGGTTTGCAAGAGATATCGGAACTATATGGTGTAACTCTTGCGGGTGGAGACACCACTGCTTCAAAATCCGATCTCACCATCAATATTACAGTTACCGGTAAAGCAAAACAGGGGAATTATATTACACGCAAAGGCGCTTTAGTCGGTGATTTCATCCAGGTTTCGGGCCCATTGGGAAGCTCTGCTGCAGGACTTCAAATAACGCTTCGTAATCTGGCTTCAAACCGTTATCCAAATTCATACCGTGCTCATATAGACCCACAACCGCGTTTAAAAGTCGGTCAAGCCCTTGGGCGATCTGGTGCTGTAACTGCTATGATAGATGTTTCCGATGGATTACTTCAGGATCTGACCCATATCTGTAATGCCAGCAAAGTGGGAGCAGAACTCGATTTTAACACCATTCCCAAGGATGATGAAATTATATTACTCAGCAATGAATTGAACATGTCTTGGGAAAATTGGGTTCTCGGCGGTGGAGAAGATTATGAATTATGCTGGACAGTGTCACCCCATCGTGAATTGGAGATTCTCAAGATCGCTGAGGCTAATGGTGCACCGGCACCTCGTACGATAGGTCAAATTACCGACGCCAAAGGTATAAAAATTTATCGAAATGGGTGTGATTTCCCGATAACGACAGATGGATGGGATCATTTTAGATTTGTATAGCATTCATTGGATGTGAATGTGGATGCATCCGAATGACTATCTGTCAACGCAATCTTTCACTACCCATCACATATCGCGATAAAACTCAACAAAATGATTCCTGGCATAAATTCTCTCAAAAGCATCAACGACATCACTATCGAACTGCGAACCTTTGCATCTGCGTAATTCTTTAATTGCTTCTGAAAATGACATCGATTTTCTGTAGGGACGTTCACTGATGATAGCATCAAAAGCATCTGCTACCGCTATAATTCTTGCTGTTATTGGTATATCTTCTCCTTTAATACCGTAAGGATATCCTGATCCATCTATCCTCTCATGGTGACGTTTTATGATTGGGATAATCTCTCTGAGTCTATCGATACCGCTAACCAAATCACCACCTTTTTCAGGATGTTGTTGAATGAGTAGACGTTCCTCTTCGTTGAGATCGCCTTTCTTCTGAAGCAGTGTTTCAGGAAGCCCGACCTTGCCAATATCATGAAGCAGTGATGCTAATCGTGTCATTTCGATGTTATCTTCCGAAAGCCCTATCTCCCTAGCCAACTCCGTTGCAACATGAGCGACACGAAGTGAGTGATTGCGCGTATACGGATCCTTGGCATCAATTAAACGGACTAAAGCTTCAACAGTACTGACAAATGACGTTTCAACCTCTTTATACAACCGACTGTTTTCTATTGCGACCGCTGTATTGTTCGCGAAATGCAGCAGAATATCCAAATGATGTTCCGTATAGGTGCTGAAATCAGGCGATCTCAATCCAATCACTCCAATACACTTGTCTTCAAATATCATGGGAACACCCAAGTATGAATGCACCCAAGGTTCTTCCATACATGTCAATCCAAGCTCGTCTGATTGATCCGGCCATCGGTCGATGCGGAGTGGTTTCCCATTCTTCAACACATGTTCTTCAAAAGTATTTGCTGCAGACTCGCCAATACTCCTGCTGCGCCTTCCTTCAACAACATCCAGAACAATCGTCAATTCATTGACTGAATCGCCTTTTAAAGCAATTCGAAAACCAGGAGAAGAGATAACTTTTTTACTTTCATGATGAAGCATTGATGATAATTGTTCTAATTTTAAAAGCCGTGTGATTTCCCGACTAACTTCATGCAAAATTGTAAGTTCCTTTACACGTTGTTTGAGATCAGAACGAGCCTTGTTCAGAATATGGAGCAGATACATAGTTACCATTATGGGAAGAGCTACCAATAGAATGGCGGATGTGGAGACTTGTACAAGAATTGCCATAGCCGTTCCTGCAAGGAAACCGAAAAAATTGAAAATACTGATAATCGGAAATTCAACATTCAGGTAATCCCGCCATGAAGCACCTCTGAGAATTATTGAAGGCATAATGAGAAATGCCATTGCCAGATTGATCGACAGATATACGAGGAGCAGTTTTGCCAGGAGCAATATGGAGTATTCAGTTATAGGAACGGGCACCTGCACCAAATAGAGCATCAAACTTCCAATAAAAGATAACAAACATGCATATCCCAGCATTGAAAATGTCATCATCAGACGATGTTTCAAGCGGTAGTTGGGACGAGTCAGAATACCGGATGCGAATCCAAAACTCGCAATAATTGCAGCTATTGAAGGTTCAAACATCAAAATCGCTGCCATTAACCCACACATACCAAGTGTCACATGCGTCCGCTCCTTAACAGTAATCGACAATTCAACACTGACAATTATCAGCATGATCAGGATAACTGACGGTATAACCAGTTCTTGGATGTAGTTTTCATAGAGCGGTATTTTAAATGACCAGAATAAAAGACCGAGTCCGATAAAGGAGCGTAATGAAGTATAGAAGTACATGAGTTGAAGAGAAGCCTGAGCGTTCTTATTAAAAGATTTTAACCCCATTCTATAAAATGCTTCCGTGATTCATTGTTATTTCAATTAGACTTATTTTAATGAATCTGACACGGGGTTTGCAAGTTGAAGTTGATCCCCGAAATAAACTGATTGACTTGGAAATGCAAAAGATAATCCCAGTTCACGAACAGCATTAATGAATTTTATATTGATTCGTTGTCTGACAGCTAAATATTCCTTCCACACTGTGGATTTAGTGAAATAGTATACAAAAAAATCAAGAGAGGATGGTCCAAAATCAGTGAAATAAACCAGATAATAATCCTGGTCAACATCAGGATCCTCTGCCAGGATGCGCTCCATACTGTCACGAAGCAAACAAATTTTTTCAGGACTGGAATCATATGTTATTCCCAGATTCATTTTCACGCGTCGTTTGGGCATTTCTGACCAATTTTCAATGATTTCTGAAGTTAGAAGTTTATTGGGAAGAATTTTTAATGATTTGGACCATGTACGGATTTTAGTCGATCGAAATCCTATGGATTCGACATTGCCATCAATATCTCTAAACTGAACCCAATCGCCGACTTTGAATGGTCTGTCAGCAATCATAACAAACGTTCCGAATAGATTTGAAATGGTATCCTGGGCGGCTAATGCCACGGCTAGACCACCAATACCCAGACCTGCAAGAAGACTTCCTACGGAATAACCCAGATTCTGAATAATAAGTAATACACCGATGATCAAAATGGTCACGCGTAAAGCTTGAGTAATCAACGGAGCAAAAACTTCAGCCATTTCATGATCAGCTTTTGAAATTATCCGGCGCAAAAATGTAGCCAGCAAATTGCTTAAACGATAGATAGCCCAGACGGTGATTAGAGAAATTGCTATTCGGTAAGTGCTGTAAAAAAACCTGGGAAAATTGTAAGGTTCAGAAGGCAAAGACAATACGATGATTGCATAATAAATACCGGTAACATAGATCACCGCATTTAATGGTTTATGCAAAGCTTCGACTAATAAATCGTCGTATGTCGATTTTGTACGTTTGGCAAATTTATGAAAAAGAGGGATAACAGCTTGATTGAAAACGACTTTTACAAATAAAGCACTTAATAAACATAGGAATGAAAGCACAATTTTATATAACTCAATTCCATAAACATCGAAATGCAAATACTCAGACAAACTCATTTTTC
>JAFGJC010000074.1 GCA_016929305.1 candidate division CSSED10-310 bacterium
AAGAGCCAACAGATTTCCGCCGTTTTCTATATAATTTCTCAACATATTGATTTCTGTTTCCAAAAACTCAACTTCAGGTCCAGCAATAATAACAATGTCCGCATCGCTCGGCACAGAAGTATCCTGTGCAAGATTCAAGGGAAGAATATCATAATTCAGTGTTTCCAAACGGCTCTTAAGAATACCAGCTCCCAGACGCGATTGGACATTGCCGGAACCCGGTAACGACATGTCAGCGAAATCAATCTCTCCATGAAGTCCAGTTACATAGATTATTTTCTTTTTTTCACCTCGCGTGAGTTTAATGAGAGTGTTGGTGAAATCAAATTCCGAGGGAATATTTTCCGGATCATCCGTTGCAACCGTCAGATGCCTGTCCTCCTGCTCAAGAACGACGACAGGATAATATTTGGTAGCGCCATATTTTCTGGCAACTTGCGGTTCGCGATCCTGGTCGATAAAATCGTAATGGAAATGTTTGGATTCATGTGAATATTGATCCAGCAGATTTTTTACTACCGGGAACCCGATATCATCTTCAGTAAAAAAAGCATGAGCATTAATATCTGACTGCAGATTTTCCAATATCTTTTTTGATTGAGGAGAAAGCGTATGCCTTTGATTACGTGTCATGTCTATTCGTACATTGTGTCTCAGCGCAATGAGTTGAATAAGCGCAAGAATAGCCAGCACCATCACCAATGACATCATTGCTTTTTTACTCAACTGCTTGCGAAAGGTTTGTGCCTGTTTTAAGGAAGTCACACCTCAGCTCCTCCACTTCTTAGATAGCAAAACTCGATTGGTGAGAAATAGGAAGAAAAAAATCATCGATATAAAATAGATAATATCGGTGGAGTTGATAATACCGTCCAGCATTGGCTCCAGATGTTCAGAAACAGATATGTAACGAGTTAGCGAGCTTAGCCAATCCGCATTTACCGGACCTATCCAGCGAATGAATAGAAGACTCAAGTTTATACCGAAGGCTAGAATAACAGCGATGATTTGATTTTCTGTCATCGATGAAGCAAGCAATCCAACCGAAATAAACACTGATCCGACCAGAAATGTTCCAAGATAGACGGAAACAAGCATTCCCGTTTCCGGACTGGAACCAAGAAAGAGATAAATAAGGAAAACACCGGTATACAGCAACATAAGGAAAAAAACGAATAAAGTCGCAGCGAATTTCCCCAAAAGGATTTCAGTATCCCGAACGGGATAGGTCAGGAGCAATTCCATGGTACCCCTGCTTTTTTCCTCCGCAAATGTTCTCATCGTCAGGACGGGAATAAGGAAAATCAATATGAAAATATTTATGAAATAGAAAAAAGGACTGATAAAATCAATAGAGAGATTTAGGTATGTTACATTTTGCCTGCTGAGATAATCCACAAGGAAAATAAAATAAATCAGGCCTGTTAACAGCATGAAGATGGAAATAACAACATAAACAACAGGGGAGACGAAGTAAGAGAAGATTTCTTTTTTCAGTACGTGACCGATTACTCGCATTTTGTGACCTCCTCAACATTCTCCTGGGATACAATGTGAATAAAAATATCCTCAAGACTCATCACTTCACTTTTTAATTCCAAAAGTTCCCATCCTTTGTTCACAATGGTTCTGGCTGCAATCGAACGCACATCAATATTTCCTGGTGTCGAAAGCTTTAAGATATGGGTTTCACTGCTTTCACTGACTGTCCTGCACTCAATATTGATAGTATCAGACAGGGATTCTAAAGCCTCTATAATTTGCTGGGCTGGACCTTTCACCAGCATCGTTATTATGGATTGATTTTGAAGTCCATGGTTTAAGTTTTGAGGTGTATCTTCTGCAACAACTTTCCCTTTGTTCAGGATAAGCACCCGTTCGCACAGCATGGAAACTTCGGGTAATATATGTGACGACAGAATAACGGTTCGATTTCCTTGCAGCTCCTGTATCAACTGGCGAATATCGATAATCTGTTTAGGATCCAAACCCTCCGTAGGTTCATCAAGGATTAAGATATCAGGATTTCCGATGAGTGCCTGAGCAAGGCCCACTCTTTGGCGGTACCCTTTCGACAATTTATTCATGATGCGTTTTCTTACATCCATCAATCCGCATTTTTCGATAACATCGTCAATTTGAGTCTTTCGGTTTTTCCTGGGGACATTCTTGAGAGCTGCAACGTATTGCAAATACTGATCGACATGAAGATCTTTGTATAGCGGGATGGATTCGGGCAAATATCCAATTTTTTTCCGAGCTTCCAGTGGATTTATCAAAAGGTCAATCCCGGCGATCTCAATACTGCCTGCGGTGGGTGACAGAAAACCGGTCAAAATGCGCATAGTTGTGGTTTTGCCGGCACCGTTAGGACCGAGAAATCCAAGAATTTCACCATTTCTGACATTGAAAGAAATCGCGTCTAATGCTTTGACCAGCCCAAACTCTTTCGTTAAACCTGTCACTTTAATCATGCCATCAATCTCCTCGAATGACTCCAGAACAAACAGTTGGAATAGCGCATTTTTATAAAAACAAATCTGCAATCTCAAGGGGCAGCACCCCTTGAGATTGCAAAGTTACATTTTCGAGCTGTTACGCTTCAGGTATTTTTATGGCTCTGAATATCTTTCTTCCGCCGCGAAGAATATACAAACTAGCGGCTTCACCCGGTTTCAATTCTTCGATGGCCGAACGATATGCTGCCAGAGAATCAATTTTTTTATCGTTAAGTTCAAGAATGACATCACCAACAATGAGTCCGCCGTTATCTGCGGCACCTCCCGGCTCGATGTTTGTAATGACAACACCCTCAGGTTTTTCGAGTTTGAGTTGAGCGGCGATATCGGGTGTAATGGTTTCAACGGTCATTCCGAGGTCTTTGATTCTATTGGATCGTGTGGATGTCTCAGTCCATATATTCGCTGGCCTTTCGCCAATTTCCACTTTGAGTTGTTTTTCGCGCCCGTCGCGAATAACCGTAACATCTACCTTCTCTCCAACTTCAGTCGATGCGACAATTCGCGATAATTCATTGGAATCTTTAATTTCATTTCTGTTGAACTGGGTAATGACATCCTTTATTTCGAGTCCAGCTTTATCCGCTGGGCTGTCTTCAACGATTTCAGTAATCAATGCACCGGAATTGGATTTCAAATCAAGCGCTTTGGCTAGATTATCGTCAACAGGTTGAATGGTGACACCAAGCCACCCTCTTGTTACAGATCCCTTCTCTTTAAGTTGAGCGATAAACGGCTGTATTAGATTGATGGGTATGGCAAAACCAATTCCAGCTGATTGTCCTGTGCGCGTAGCGATTACCGAATTGATCCCGACAAGTTCACCGCTGATATTGAGCAGCGGTCCGCCCGAATTTCCAGGATTGATGGATGCATCTGTTTGAATGAAATCCTGATACGGCAGTTCTGAATATGGCATGACTGCTGATCTGCTTTTTGCACTGACAACGCCCACAGTAA
>JAFGJC010000075.1 GCA_016929305.1 candidate division CSSED10-310 bacterium
AAATGAACTTAGAAAACATTGTCTCGTTTCATCCACTTATGCCCTTATCATCGATACCCAAGGTAATTAGTGACTCAGACATCGGAATAGCATTACTGTCAGGAAATGATGAGTATTCCCAACATGCATTGAACGTAAAGCTTTTTGAGTTTCTCTCGATGGGATTACCTTCAATCGCCACGCGAACAAAATCCATTGAGTACTATTTAGATGAAGGTGCCGTAATGCTGTCCGAACCGAATGATCCCAATGATGTTGCAAGGTGTATAAGGGAACTTTATATGGATCCGATGAAAAGAAACGAATTAATCAAAAAAGGCTTAGACTTTATCAATAAAAATAATTCAGAAACAGAAATGAATAATTATTTAAGAATCATCGATAAGTTAATGCATTAATGTCATGTTAGCGTTATCCCGAATGCGTTTATTAGATTTCAGGCTTCAACTCATCAAATTTTGAAAGGATAAATATGGAATTTATTGATCTCGCTGCGCAACAGAAAAGAATTATTGAGAAGATAGAATCAAACATCAAGAGTGTTTTGAATCATGGCAAATTTATCATGGGGCCGGAAATTCAAAATTTAGAAGAAAATCTTGCAAAGTACGTGGGTGCAAGGCATGCGATTAGCTGCGCATCAGGCACTGACGCTCTTTTAATGGCTCTTATGGCTTATAATATACGTCCCGGCGATGCGGTTTTTACTACCCCTTTTACCTTTATCGCTACCGCTGAAGTCATTACCCTTCTGGGGGCTACACCTGTATTTGTGGACGTCGATCCAGAAACGTTCAATATCGATCCGAAAAAACTGGAAAACTCCATCGTAAGACAAAAAAATTCAGGTACTGCACTAAATCCCAAGGCAGTTATTCCCGTTGACCTTTTTGGCCTGTTAGCTGATTATGAATCAATTGAATCCATTGCTCATGAACATGATCTCTTAATAATTGAAGATGGGGCACAATCATTTGGTGCCGAGTACAAAGGCAAAAAATCATGCTCATTCGGAAGTGTCGCATGCACCTCTTTCTTTCCTGCAAAACCTCTGGGCTGTTACGGAGATGGCGGCATGTGCTTTACAAATGACAACTCCATAGCTGAAATCTTGAGATCAGTCCGTGTACACGGACAGGGAAATCATAAGTATGAAAATATTCGCATTGGAGTGAATGGACGCCTTGACACCCTCCAGGCCGCAATTCTTAATGCCAAGTTTGATATTTTTCCGGATGAAATAGAACGCCGTCAAAAAGTCGCCAAACGGTATTCAGATCTCCTCTCCACGTCTCCCGCGTTCAAAGTTCCACATATTCCGGAGGGGTACAAAAGCGCGTGGGCCCAATATTCTGTACTGGCGGCCAATGAAAAGCAGCGAAGCATATTGCAGGAAAGATTACAAAAGGCCAATATCCCCACAGCGATATATTATCCTAAACCTCTGCACCTCCAAAAAGCCTTTGCTGATTTAGGCTACAAAAAGGGGGATTTCCCTGTGAGTGAAGATGTCGCCAGTCGAATTTTCAGCCTTCCCATGCATCCCTATTTAACATTGGAAGATCAAGAGACAATTGCAGCGGTTTTAAATCAATGAATCAAGAATCCTTACGATAGAGGTCTTATATGGGAAAAAACGCAAATATCGCAGTTATCGGCGCAGGATATTGGGGAAAAAATTTAATAAGAAATTATGCCGGCCTCGACGCTCTGAAAATTATCTGTGACAAAAATGAAATCGTAATCGAAAATTTCAAAAAGCAATATCCAAATACAGAAATATGTTTTGCAGTCAATAATGTACTGTCCCGCAATGATATTCAGGGAGTGGTAATTGCAACGCCTGCCGAAACGCATTTCAGCATCGCACGCGAGGCGCTTCTCTCAGATAAACATATATATGTGGAAAAGCCTCTTGTCCTGCATGAAAATGAGGCAACCGAACTCATTCAAATTGCGGAGGAACGAAATCGTATCATTATGGTAGGTCATCTTATGCAATATCATCCGGTTTTCATGCGATTGAAAAGTCTTGTTGAAAATGGTGAACTTGGCCGCATCAATTATATTTATTCTCACCGTCTCAATCTGGGAAAGATCCGACGTGAGGAAAATGCCCTGTGGTCGTTTGCACCGCATGACATTTCCATGATCTTGGCCTTGGCGGGTGACATGCCCGAAAGTGTACAGTGCACGGGTGGGAACTACTTGCATAAAAAAATAGCCGATGTGACAACTACGCATATGGAATTCCCATCAGGCCTAAGAGCCCATATTTTTGTTTCATGGCTCCATCCTTTTAAAGAACAGAAAATGGTTTTGGTGGGCGATCGAAAAATGGCTGTATTTGATGATACCAAACCCTGGAAAGAGAAGCTTCTCTTATATCAGCATGAAATCAAGTGGCAGACCAATATTCCTGTGCCTTCAAAGGCGGACGCGGAAAAAACCGACGACATACCGGAGAGAGAACCTCTGCGTCTCGAGTGCGAAACATTCCTCGATTGTATCACAAACGGGACCAGACCCGTCACAGACGGGAATGAAGGGTTACGTGTGCTGAAGATCCTCAACGCGAGTCAGAGATCTCTCAATCATGAAGGCATCAAGATTCAAGTAAATGAAAGCGGCTTATCTTTGGATACTACTCCTCAAAAACCTGAGATGACATCAAAGCAGATGTATGACAGTAGAAATGTGTTTATTCATCCGTCAGCCGTTGTAGATGACGAGGTATCAATCGGCGCTCACACTAAAATCTGGCATTTTTCCCATATTCTTTCCGGTTCAAAGATAGGTGAAAATTGTAATATTGGACAAAACGTTGTCATTGGACCCGATGTCAGCGTAGGCAACAAATGTAAAATCCAGAATAATGTGAGTCTTTACAAAGGCGTCACTCTCGAGGATGAGGTATTTTGCGGACCTTCGATGGTCTTCACAAACGTTTTTAACCCAAGGGCTGCAATTCGGCGAATGGATGAGATTAAGCACACTCTAGTCAAAAAAGGCGCAACCATAGGCGCGAACGCGACCATTATCTGCGGAGTCACAATCGGGCAATGCGCTTTCGTTGGCGCCGGCGCCGTCGTTACAAAAGATATAAAGGACCACGCCCTTGTAACAGGCAACCCTGCCCGACAAGTTGCCTGGATGTGCGAATGTGGGAATAAACTGGATAATAAAAACACCTGCAAGGTATGTGGAAAGCAGTACCCAAAATTAAAAAAGATGACTTTGGCAAAAGGCCACCAATCGTCATACCGTCAAAAGCCGGTATCCAGGAGAGATTTAACGTAAACATACTTTTTCCATAGCACTTTACCTGACACCCTAATCCTGATTCCCAAACCTCCCCAACCCTGTACCATGATTGGCGTCGTCTCTAAAACACACGAAACTGAAGTCATCACAGAATTCTTCGAGCTCTTCAAAACACCATGGGAATTCTATGATCCAGCTCATAAATATGATGTGATAATTGCGGCGGGAACAGCGCCTCCTGAGACGGATGCCACATTGATATTGATCTACTCATCAGAAAAATTACCCTGCGATGACTGTGGCATTTTAAAGCCAAACTCTTCCGATACAAACACCCTTGCACTCTGGGGCAACATAAAATTCCCGATCTACGGAAAATCGATCGCCTTTAAAAATCATTACGGTGGCAATTTATTATCTAACAACAGCGGACAGGTGCTGGGATACGAAAAAAAAAACGGCCATCAGCGTATATTAAGGTTCGGCTACGATCTCTTCGAGGAAGTATATTTTCTGCTTACAAAAGGACAGCCACCCGAATATGCCCTGTTTCCAACGCTTGATTATCAGATTGACATACTTCGCAGCCTTATTACAGAATCAGGGATCCGGCTGCTCGAAATTCCGCCCAGCCCGGCAGGGTATAAATTCATTGCCTGCATGACCCACGATATCGACTTCATCAGAATTCGGGATCATAAATTTGATCATACTATGTGGGGGTTTCTTTATCGCGCGACCGTCGGCACCTTAATTGACGTACTCAGGAGTAAACGAAACTGGAAGGACCTGTATCTAAACTGGAAGGCGGTTGCAACCCTCCCTCTTGTCCATCTTGGTCTCTCCCCTGATTTTTGGTTTAAGTTTGAACGCTATGCAGAACTTGAGAAGAACGTCAATGCGCGCTCGACTTTTTTTTTCATACCATTCAAAAACAGGGTGGGGAATAAAGTTGGTGGCGCCAATGCAAAACGAAGAGCATCCAAGTACGATGTCCTCGACATTCAGGAAGTAGTAAGAAATTTGCTGAATAGCGGCTTTGACGTCGGTGTCCACGGCATTGATGCATGGCATGATATTTTATCCGCATGCGAGGAAAAGAAGAGAATAACCGATGTGAGCAAAAAGACCGATGTAGGCATTCGGATGCACTGGCTGTACTTTAATGAAAACACCTTTAGGATGCTTGATGAAGCGGGTTTTTCCTATGATAGTACATTCGGCTATAATGATACAGTGGGTTTCCGCGCGGGAACATTGCAGGCATTTAAACCAATCAGCGTAAAACAAATTCACGAGCTTCCCCTGCACATCCAGGATACGGCATTATTCAATCCTAAACACATGTCGTTGACTAAGGCTGATGCCTGGCAACTATGTGAATATTTAATTAAGAAAGCTGCTTCACACGGTGGAGCATTAACTGTCTTGTGGCATGACAGAAGTTTATCGCCTGAAAGGCTGTATGAAGATTTTTATATCAAATTGCTTCATGAAATAAAATCGCAACAGGCGTGGTTTGCAACGGCACAGGATGCTGTGGATTGGTTCCGTATGAGGAGGTCTGCCGAATTCCTGCCCAATGGAGACGTTAAATTTTCATATCAGCCGGAAAAAGGTTCCAACCTGCCAAAATTGATACTCCGCACTTACAACACGGCGTCACCGGCCGCTGACAACGACAGTGCGACACCCGCGCCATTTACCGACACCTCAATCTAACCGCCAACTGATAACTGGAAACTGTAAACTGATAACTGTTAACCGTTTTTATAACTGATTTTCATTATGAAAAGACTCGGCATCAAAAAAACTGTAACCAGGGTAAATATCAATAATCAACCAAGCGATTTCACTTATTGGAATTCGCAACCATACTCCGCAAGACTCGAAGCACTTGAACAGATTCGGCAGGAGTACCATCAATGGAAGTACGATGCTGAACAGAGATTTCAGAGAGTTTATTCGATCGTTAAACGATAACCAAGTTCGTTATTTAATTGTTGGCGGCTATGCGGTAGCTTTTCACGGACATCCTCGCTATACCAAAGACATCGATATCTGGATTGAGATGACTGAAGAAAACGCCGAAAAAGTTATCAAGGCATTGAAGCAATTCGGTTTTGAAGCATTAGGATTGATAAAACAAGACTTTCTCATTCCTGATCAAATCATCCAACTAGGGCTCCCGCCAAATCGTATCGACCTTATCAATACTCTTTCCGGCGTTGATTTCGAAACTTGCTATTATTCACGTGTACAGATCGATATCGATGGAATTGCGGTTAATTTCATCGATCTGGAAAATCTAAAGAAGAACAAAAAGGCAACTGGTCGATATCAAGACTTGGCAGATCTTGAAAACCTGAAATAGCCATTATGAAAATGGTCATTGCATTAAAATTGAAATGTTATCCTTGAACCTTGTGATTCGGTCTTATCACTACCTGCCAGCCGATAACTGTAAACTGTACACTGATAACCGGTAACTGTTTTTATCCGTTAACTGGTAACTGACAACTGTCAACCGTCAAACGTCAACTGATACCCGTTTTTTATGAACTGCAAACCGTTAACTGTCAACCGTAAACTGAATTATGTAATTATCACCCCCGCCCGCAACGAAGAGGACAACATTGAGAGGGTTATCGAATCGATGATTTCCCAGACCGTGCTGCCCGACAAATGGGTCATCGTCAGCGATGGTTCGACGGACAGAACCGATGACATCGTAAGAGAGTATCTCAAGAATTACCCCTGGATTGAACTTGTGCGGATGCCGGAACATACCGAGCGTAATTTCTCGGCCAAGGTAAACGCCTTCAATGAAGGATATGCAAAAATTAAAGGCTTGAATTATGACGTCATCGGCAACCTTGACGCGGATATTTCTTTTGGTTCCGATTACTTTGAATTTCTTCTCACAAAATTTTGTGACGATCTGACGATTGGTTGCGCCGGTACCCCCTTCGTCGAAGATGGCAAGCATTACGACTACCGGTATACCAATATAGAGCATGTTTCGGGCGCTTGTCAGTTATTCAGAAAGGAATGTTTCGAAGACATCGGGGGTTACATCCCTATAAATGGAGGCGGCATTGATTGGGTGGCCGTCACGACTGCCCGGATGAAAGGGTGGAAGACAAGAACATTTACAGAAAAAACCTGTCTTCATCACCGGAAAATGGGAACCGGTAATATCTCTCCAATAATGACCTGGTTCAAGACTGGTAAGAGAGATTATTTCCTGGGTAATCATCCTTTCTGGGAAATATTCAGAACTCTCTATCAAATGACGAAAAAGCCTTATATCTTCGGTGGAATTCTTTTGTTAACTGGATATGCCTGGAACTGCTTGTGCAGAATGGAAAGGCCCATATCAAAAGACCTTTTAAAATTCATTAGAAATGAGCAGATGGAGAGATTAAAAAAAACCTTTCTATATTTAGTAATGAATAAAAAAAATTCTGACTAAATATTGGGAAATCCATAATTCTCAAAGGCAGAAAGGGGGAAGTGATATATGGAAGAAAAACGACATGGAAACCAAGATAAGATTGTTAAAAAAATCTTTATGGATGAAATCAGCGTAAGGGGCAGGTGGACAAAAGTGCCGGCAATCGAAATAGACGATAAGCGCATACTTATAACAGGTGAATTACTGAAGACAGCCAGACCCAAAGAAGAATGGTGTGAAGACGTAAAAGATCCAGAAGTTATACTATTCCATCTCAAAAAGGCGCAAGCCAATGCAGATATTTTCACATTCTGGCAGAAACTACCGGAAACATCGCCAAAATTCAATTTTCGTCATGATTGGTATAGCTTGGCAACCCTTCCCTTAAGCACCTATGACTTCTGGTGGAAGAAACAAATCGATTCAAAAACGCGAAACGTGGTGCGGAAATCCGAGAAAAAGGGGATCGTTGTACGATCAGTTGATTTTGACGATACTTTTGTCAAAGGAATAACGGAAATATTCAACGAAACTTCTGTCAGACAGGGATATCAATTTGCTCATTATGGAAAGACATTTGAAACTGTAAAAAGCGAATTGTCTAAAGATCTGCATAAGAAATTTTTTCTCGGTGCATACTATGGAGATGAATTAGTTGGATTCAGCATTCTTTTTGACGCCGGTACATTTGCTGTCACCAATCATTTCCTTTGCAAAATTGCCTATCGTGATATGGCAACGGCGAACGGGCTTATGGCAAAGGTTGTGGAAACATGCATTAATAGAGGGAAGCCATTTTTGGTGTATGGAAATTGGCATGAGCGGAGTTTGGGTGATTTTGCACGGCATAATGGATTTGAAAAAATGGACCTCCCCAAATATTATGTGCCTCTGACGTTAAAGGGTAAAATTGTTCTCAATTTAGGTCTGCACAAAGGCTTGGTCGCCGTGCTACCGAAAAGATTGAAATTATTTTTAGTGGAATTAAGAAGAATATGGTTTTCAATGCCATGGTATGCAAAAAAATTATCTGCACCTTGATCATCTATTTTTTTTTGTTTTGCAAATTTTTGACGCTATAGAATATGGTTAAGCGACGAACTTTCAGGCTATATAAAAGACGCCTTCCTCCATGAAACAGCACTGGATAGACCTAATCGGGATAAAAATAATTTAATAAATGATATTAACTACCATATTAACGGAAAGGTATCTATCTG
>JAFGJC010000076.1 GCA_016929305.1 candidate division CSSED10-310 bacterium
TGATTACCCCTCTAATATAATTTTTCGATGACCGCATCGGACAGCGCAAATGTGTGCTCCGCTGCCGGAAACGCGCCGCTTTTCACTTCGGATATGTAGCCTTCGATGGCTGATTGCATCTGCGGTCCGATTTCTGCATAGCGCTTGACGAACTTCGGAGTGAAATCGGAATAGAGCCCCAGCATGTCCTGATAGACCAACACTTGGCCGTCGCAGCCGTTTCCCGCTCCGATGCCGATCGTCGGAATCGAGATGCTCTGTGTGATCAGCTCAGCCAGCTTGGCCGGTATGCATTCCAGCACGACCGCAAAAGCTCCTGCCTCTTCCACCGCCTTCGCCTGCTCGATCAGACTGCGCGCCGCTTCTTCATCTTTGCCTTGGACTTTGAAGCCGCCGAAAGCATTGACGGATTGGGGCGTCAGACCGATATGCGCCATGACCGGAATGGAAGCTTCCACGATTGCCTTGATCTGCGGGCAGACTTCAAGCCCGCCCTCCAATTTGACTGCCTGCGCCCGGCCCTCTTTGATCAGCCTGCCTGCATTTGTGACCGCATCATAGACGGAAGTCTGATAGGACATGAACGGCAGGTCGCTTACGACCAGCGCATCCTTCACCCCTCTGGCGACAGCTTTCGTATGGTGGATCATGTCCTCCATCGTTACCGACAACGTGTCTTCGTACCCCAACATCACCATCCCCAACGAATCGCCCACCAGTACCGAGTCGATGCCCGCAGCATCGATCAGCTTGGCAGTGGAATAGTCATAAGCAGTCAGCATCGTCAGCCGCTCATTCTTCTGCTTGGCATTGCGGAAAGTCAAAACCGATTTCTTCACCCGAATTCTCATCCTCTCTTCATCCAATCTAATATATTATTCACACATTACGTTCTGCGGGGAATAATGTCAACTATTTTTTTAAATGGAAGCCCTGCCAAAAACATTCGTTGTCATGACAGCTGAATATTCTAATCGAAATGTAGCGGAAATAGGCGCAGCAACAAAAAAAATAGCCCCAAAAGCGTCGAAGGAACACTGTCCTGTCAACGTTTTTTTATATCCGCCAAGATAAATTACCCGCAGGAATATCGTTAAGTTCCACTGGTAGTAATTTTGACTGACGGATATCATATTCCAATTCGGTTATTATTCGGCAATCGGATCCATATGCCTCCAGATATTCTAAAAAACTTGAATATTCCAGATGAGGTTTTAATAAAGAAAAAAGTAGTGAACCTACCTGAAATGGTGAGTTCACTACTTTCTTATCCTCCCACAGAGGCTTCTTGTAAACAAAAAGGATACCCCAACTTTAACAGTTGTGAACCCGAAAAATCCTCATAAAACGCTTTCGCTACAGCGGTACAATATTTGTATTTAGTTGGCACTAAAATAGA
Organism: candidate division CSSED10-310 bacterium; assembly: GCA_016929305.1. Classification (GTDB taxonomy): domain Bacteria; phylum CSSED10-310; class CSSED10-310; order CSSED10-310; family JAFGJC01; genus JAFGJC01. Next base: position 1,400 of record JAFGJC010000076.1, read on the forward strand.
CCTTCTTGCCATTTGACTCAACTTAGAATTGTTACATGATAATAACAGTGTTTTCTCAAAAAGCAGCCACATATTCTTTTGCATATTCTTTTGCCAACGAATCCAAAAGATTACTTACGTTAAGCCCACCATCAGGGAATTTACTGAAATACATTGAATATGTTTTTACTGACAACAATATTGTCTGGGAAACAGCAGTACTAACACCTCCAGAATAATAATCTGCATGCTTTGTATGCAAATCATTAATATCATCAGACATAAAATCGTTAAACGACATGCTCGTACCAAATGGTGAACCATGAATAGATTGACAAGTCAGTGTATAGGAACGCAAGCATAGTTCTTCTAATTTCGTATCAATCCCATTTATATTCTTCAACAACATTTTAATGCCAACCTGCTTTTTCCCCTTAAAGCAATCAGCCGTTTTGGCCCATGCAAAATTTGTTCTTGGCTTAAAATCATCTATTATATCCTCAAAAATTCTATTAGAATATGCCTCCGCCACCGCTTCTCCCTGCTGTAGAATGAACATGATGATTACCGAATATTCGAAGAAGGTTCTCCATCGCTGCATCGCGCCATCTGTAAAACCATTCTCTAACAGACAGATTATTTCATCAAAAACGTCCCTATATTTAATCATGATCGGTTTCAATGTCTGATAACTTTTGGCACACCCAGTGAAATCGTCTTCATTCTTTTGGAATAACAAATCAACGTTTTGAACACCCCTAATGCTCAATCCTCTTAGATTTTCTATAGTTGCAAACAAATCTGCATATCCACGTAATATTTCTTTGCGGACTCTCTCCCTGTCACACTGGTACCTTCCACTTAGCTGCAAAAGTTTTTTATTATCCCCAGTAAATTCAATTTCTTGGATACTTTGACGTAACATGTCTATTTCTTTTTTCGTTTTTTTATATTCTTTATCCAAAGTCAAATCCACCCCTCCTCTATCATATATTCACTTTATTATTCCAGTATCATCCGCATAAGAGACAGACCATTGGTGAGGCGGATCGGACAATAGCCGTTGAAATTATTCCCTCCAGACTGATCAGATCGGTGTCCTGGAAATTGTTACTGCACGACTCTTTGGTGTTGAAGAGATTCTGGCAGAGTTTCTTGCTGTTTTCCATTTTGAACAACAACTTGTCTCGCAGAATTTTGGCGCTACCGAAAACAATCTTGCCGTAAAACTGTGTCATCAGACGCTTCGCAATGTCGCTTGATTACCTTTTTTCATTATCTCAATATTCCATGAATTATTCAATTTAGTTCTCGCTTCAGAGACCTTTTGAAAGCCAAAATCTGCTGGAATGAATCGCCACATCAAGTTAAAGCCAAACATACTGCCACAGCAATAAAAAGCTTTCTGAAGCTAGGGTTGAATACCATGAATGAAGGGAAGTTTATCTTACCGAACACAAAAATGAGCTCAAAATCCCCACTAAACCAGATCAGAAACTCGATAGAATGATTAAAAAGAATGGGCTGAAAAGAATAACAATCCGTGGCTTCCGTCGTTCAAATTACAACCTGCTCTTCGAAGCGTTCGCGTCCATCAAGGAAGTTCAGGACCGTCTTGTCCATGCTGAAATTCAAACTGCGATGAAGTTCTATGCTAAAGTAACCGAAATAGCAAAAAGCGAAACGGCGGATAAAAATTTGCCGCATACGTTAATTTTTAACGTTCCATTGTCAATTACCTGGTCAAAATAAAAAACAGCCCTTAGAATTCTACAGTGTTGACTCTTCATCAACGTTTCTAAGGTCTATTATTTTTTTACCATGGCGACGATGGGTATATTATCTCCTTAAACAATACGCCACAATAAATAGTAAGATAAGGTATAATATATTTGTGGAAGAGATTCTCATTAAGGACAAGAAAAGTAGGTGAATAAAATGGGAAAATATCAATTGGATTACAAAGGTCAGGCCGCTGTGACGAAGTTCCATGAAAAACAGACGCCTGCCAAATTTGATAAAAAGCAGCAA
>JAFGJC010000077.1 GCA_016929305.1 candidate division CSSED10-310 bacterium
GGATTTGGCATGACTTTGGAATGTATCGTAACATGAGAGATCCGGTCATGATGTGGCTGGAATTGGAACAATATTAAGGAGATTCACCATGAGGGGAACCAGCCTTACGTTAATTTTTATCTGTTTGTTATCCGTAATGGTATTTTCATCGGAAAAACCTGCTGAGGCCGGATCCATATCGGGAATGGTTATAGAAGAAAATACAGGACTGCCCTTATCCACTCTTGATATGAACCTTTACGACAGCAATTGGAATTATGTGCCCATAGATGCAACAGCGGATAGTGGGTATTATACGTTTTACGAAGTGCCGGCGGGAACGTATTATGTCAAAGCGAATCCCAAGTATCCGCATCACTTCTTGGCTGAATACTGGGATAACTCCCTGACTCGCGAAGACGCAACTCCAATTTCTCTCGCAGAGGGTGATGCTGTTACCGGAATCAATTTTGCGCTGAGCCCTGGTTATTATATTATCGGTAAGATTGTCGACATGGACACCCAGCCGCTAATAAATATTGATATCAATGTTTACACGCTGGACTGGGCAAAGGTTGATGTCGATGCGGAATCTGACGAATATGGCCGGTATGCTATTGGTGGGCTTGAGGATGGCAGTTATTACGTCATGGCAAACCCGATTTACGCGCAGCCTTACGTCGATCAATACTGGGAAAACTCAAACGGACCGATAAATGCCACACCCATTACGGTAACCGCGCCGGAGGATTTGCTGGGTATCAATTTTCAGTTGTATGCAGGCACTTATATCGAAGGCTATGTCAAGGATGCGGCAACTCAGTTACCTGTATCCGGAATAAAAATGAAAGCGTACAACAGCCAGGGCAGTAAAATGCGCATTGACGCGAGAGTCCGTGATGATGGATTTTATTATCTTGGAGCATATCGAAGCGGTGATTATTTTGTACGAGCCGATCCCACATACCCTCAGGGATACATGGATCAGTACTATCCCGGTGTATTCTCTTTTGAGCAGGCACAGACCGTGTCAATAACTGCTCCTAAACCGACGACAAACATTGATTTTCTGCTTCCTGCAGGATCGTATATCAGAGGTGCCATTACCGAGATGGCAGCGAACCCGCTCGAAGATATCAAAGTAAAGTTCTATGATACGGATTGGCAGCTATACGATCTAGCCGTCACGATGACGAAATCAGATGGCACCTATTTATCAGGCGCGTTGAAACCAGGCGAGTATTATATCAAAGCAGTACCGATATATCCTCAACCTTATATTGATGAATATTATGATGACGTCACCGAAGAAAATCTTGCTCAACCGGTCACCGTCAGCCTTCAATACGAAACCACCGGTATCGATTTTGAACTTGAGCGGGGCGGTTACCTTTTAGGAACAGTGAGAGATGAACTTTCCGGCAATCCAATATATGACATGGATCTGGATCTCTACGATGATCAGTGGAATTGGGTGGACTATAGCGATCATACTGACAGTCGCGGAGAGTTTCTGATTGGTGCGCTACCCTTCGGCAGCTATTACCTTAACTGTGATCCAACCAGCACTCAAGGGTATATACCCGAGTTTTTCAATGATGCGTTCTGGCCTGGCGACGCCACATTGATATTGCTTTCCGAAACCAGGGATGTGGAAGACTTGGATTTTGATTTGAAACCAGGAGGATTCATTTCCGGCAGGGTTACGGATACGGATACGAACAATCCCGTCGATGATATTGTAATAGAAGTTTACGCTACGGATTGGTCGCTGTTACCCTTACACGAAGCCGTTTCTCGAAGTGATGGAACGTACACAGCGCACGGCATTCCAACCGGCAGTTACTATGTCAAAGCCTCACCGCCTGCAGGTTCCTACTATTCCGAAGAATATTATTTTAACTCACCTTCCGCTTCAGGAGCTGTTCCTGTCGCTGTCACAGAAGGAAGCACGACATCAGGCATCGACTTTACCCTCAAACAAACCAACAAACCGACACCGACACCACCTGTCGAACTCGGGGTTTTGCTTGATCTTCCCCAATCCATGTTTTACCCTGGCGATTCGTTTTATTTAAACGCCATGGTATGCAATCCGGGGACACCCCTGGGTCAGCTTCCTCTGTTCGTTGCACTGGACGTATACGGACAGATTTTTTTCTGGCCTTCCTGGGTTGTGTACGATCCGCCTGAACACACCGATCTCGATTACAGCTTTATCGACGTGATCACCGGTGTACAAGCCATACCGATCCTGCCGTTATTCGATTGGCCGGATATCCAGGGACCCGACGTTACCGGTCTATATTTTTATGGTGCCCTGTTGAACAGTGAGTTTTCCGATGTTGTGGGTAATATGGCGATCGTTCAATTCGGGTACGGATCCCATTGATCAAACCGCTTTAGATGTTTCACCCCTGATATAACGTTGAGTTGCTGTTCAGGTACTAAATTTGCAAACGAGTGAGTTGGCATTCAGGGGGATTACGATCCATGTTAAACCAAAAGATTGTTATTCACGAGAGGGCATGAAGATGAAATATGCACAATTAACTATCATTATCGTATCCATTTTCCTTGCAGGCGCGATATGTCTGGCCACAGAACGATCTCAGGTTCAAGTCAGCCTTTCGGATTATCATCGTCTGTTACCGATGCTGTCGCTAACGGACAGGGATGATGTGGATTTGATCGGTTTCGATCGGGAACGTGGTATTGCTGATTTGCTTGTTACGGAACAGGGATTCAATATACTCGACGGTTTAGCAATCTGCTGGGATCTGGTGAAAACGCCGAAAGAAATGAAAGAAGATCGGATCGATCCGCAATATTTTAATTATTCGGAAGTCATGAATGCCCTTGCTTCATACGAAGCTGCGCATCCTACCATTGTCAAACGATTTGATTTGGGAACCACTTTTGAAGGCCGGCATATATGGGCAGCTAAAATCTCTGATTATGTCACTCAGGATGAAAACGAGCCCGCCATATTGTTTCTTGGTCTTCATCAAGCCCGGGAAGTGATGTCCACGGAAGTCGCCATGGATGTCATTGATTATTTAGCGAACAACTACGGTTCAGATCCTGATGTCACCGATTGGGTATCCACCTGGGAAATATGGGTAATACCAATGCTGAACCCAGATGGCAGTGCGTACTGCTGGTCTGATGATCAATACTGGATCAAAAACCGCAGGGATCTGGGAAACGGTGTATACGGTGTGGATCTTGGACACAATTATACGTACAATTGGGGGGCATGTTTCGGTTCATCATCCGATCCCAACTCCAATGCCTACCGGGGACCTTCACCCGGTTCGGAACCGGAAATTCAGGCGGTCATGTCCCTGGCTGGCAACCAGAATTTTCTGGCACTTCTCTCCTATCATTCCTTTGATGAACTCATAATGATTCCCTACGGATGCTATGGTGAAACACCTTATGAAAAAGCTATTTTGCAGCAGTTTGGCAACAGTTTTGCCGCTGAAATCCGCAGGGATGACGGTGGTTATGGCTATCCTGTCGGTGCCTGGTGGGAACAGCTTTATCCCAATGACGGCAACGAAACGGATTATTTTTTCGCAAACTATGGAACGCTTCCTTATGCTTTGGAGGTCAACGCATCGAGTTACTATCCCCCATATAGTATGCGGACGACTACAGTCCAGCGACAGCGACCCGGCTGGCAGAAGGTACTGGATATGTTCGATACCGGTAACGTTCTTTCCGGTCAGATTACGGATGCCTGCACGGGTCAACCGGTGGAAGCGCAGTTCTGGTTTGCCGAATTTCCACCAACACCCGGCGAAACACCCCGGACTTCCGACCCGGTCACAGGACAGTATTTTACCTTGGGAAGGCCCGGTAACCTGACGCTCATTATTGTTGCAGATGGATATATCGAACGCGCTGTCCCCTTGTATTTCAATAACAGTCCTATCGAGCAGGATATCGAGCTTTTGCCGATAGATGAGCCGGGACTTGTCGTATGGGCCAATCAGATTGATGATTCCACTACGGGTGACGGGGACATGCTTCTGGATCCGAATGAAGAAGCAATATTAAAAATCTGTCTGCTTGCTCCTGGTCAACCGGTTACCGGAATCAGCGCGACATTGAGCACATCGGATCCGTATATCACGATTCTGGACAGTAGCGCGTCGTGGCCTGATCTGGCTGCTGGCGCAGCGGCATGGTGCCAGTCCAATACCTTCCGGATCAGATCCAGCAATCTGACACCGGAGGGACATACCGCAACCTTGTTGTTGACGTTTCAGACCAACGAAGTCCTTTGCACCGATACCGACCAGACGACCGTAACCGTGCAATCTTTTCTTTACCTGTGCCCATTCTGGGGAGACACAATGGATTCCGATCCCGGTTGGGAAATAACCGCATATCCCACGGGCGGATCTCCATCAGGACCTTACAACAACTGGGAGTTTGGTATACCACAGGTTGGACCGCCAGGCGCTTATACAGGCACCTATGTTTACGGCACGGGTCTTGCCGGCAACTATGACAATAACTGGACGCTGTGTCTGACGACACCCGTGATCGACTGCAGCGAACTGACGGATGCGGTCCTGATTTTTGCTCGCTTTCTGCAGGTCGAAAGTGGCTGGGATGAAGGGCGTGTACGGATACGAAACGTACCCGGCGGTTCATGGACGACCATCTTTAATACCGAATCCTGGCCTGGATGGGCGAATGACACCAGTTGGCAAATCATGGAATTGGATATTTCACAATATGCTGACAATGAACCGACCGTGGAAATCAGGTTTGATGTGCGAGCCGATTATACGATCAACTATCCGGGATTTTATATTGATGATGTTATGATTTGCGGCAATTTCTATGGATCGGTTCCACCGCCGCCGACACCCACGATCCGGCCGACCAGCACACCATCGCCATTTGTAACGATAACGGCCACACCGACGTTCACTGCCACGCCGCCAACGAATACGCCGACCAGCACACCCTCCCCCACCGCACCTCCGGGTCAGCCGACAAACACACCGATCACCCCGACCCACACACCAACGATGGAACCTCCAACATCGACACCGACGCCTGTTGAACCAACACCAACGCCAACCATACCGGGACAGCCGACACATACACCGTTGCCGACACGGACACCCGATTATACCAACACACCTAAACCCACAGACACACCGGAAATGAGCCCGACCGCAGCATCACCCACATTTACACCTCCGCCAACAGCAACAGACACTCCCGCTGGCGAAATTTTCGAAATTAATCTATTCTTAAATGAGGAGACGTACTCTCCAGGGGATGAATTTCTGTTCGAATGTGAAGTCATTCGCAGGGGATCAGCGGTGACGGTTGATCAGTATATCATTTTGGATGTGTATACGATGTACTTTTTCTGGCCCTCGTGGAGCAGTGATCTTGATTACGAGACCCATACATTTTCTGACGGATACCATCATCGCGACCCGATTTTACAGTTTACTTGGCCCGAGGTTGGCGGGCATGCCAGTGGCATTAATTTTTATGCCGGGTGTCTGTACGCCGGTACCGCCACGCTGATTGGGGATATAAGCATCGTCACCTTCGGCTATTGACAGGAAGGGGAAAATCGATGGTGAAAATGATGAGATTCCTGCCATGCATGATGATTTGCATACTAATGGGAAGCGGTTTTTCAGCATTCTTTAGTGTAAAAGCAACCTCAGAACACATTCAAGATCCTTTGCTGAATCAGTCATTCTGTATACTGAAAAATGAACCTGAAGAGGAAATCATCATCAGATTCCAATGCGATCCGTCAACGCTGGATGTGCATACGCCGTGTTTTTCACATCTTGTTCAGATCTCCAACACAAAAATACCGAGAGTCACTCTGGAACCCATTGAAATCAAGCCCCTTACCGTGTCTCATAACGAAGAAATTCGATCGTTTTCGCCACCATCTTCGAAAAATCTTTTTATAGGGGATCCGGAAATCCTCAGAAGTATTCGCGTTGTCAGAATCGCCGTATTCCCTTTTATATTAGCGGAAGATTCAGGAATCGATTCGGTAATCTGTTCCGGAAAGATAAGAATCACGTTTGATCAGCGGGACACGCGGAACGTTCTGGTCAATCCTCCACCGTTGTCACCTTCGTTTCATGGCTTTTACAAAGCAACCGTTATCAACTACCGCAGCACGAATAAAGATTTAAACGGGGATCCCGAAAATTACCTTATCATCGCACCCGATGATTACGAAAGCCGGCTTCAAGGATTCATTGCCTGGAAAGAAGAGGAAGGATTTGATGTCGATGTTTTTCGAACGTCGAATTTGCCGAACAATCCCAGTTGGATTGATCTAAAAAATGTCATTCAAATGTATTACAATGGACCAAAACCTCCGGTTTATATCCTGTTTTGCGGTGATGAGGATGTTACGCCGATTTATTACACCTATGATCCAACTCACCCCGGAGATTATGCGGATGATTTATATTATTCACTGTTAAGCGGTGAAGATATTCTGCCCGACATCTTTCTAGGCCGTCTGCCTGCGGAAGATGCACATGAACTTACTGTAATGCTCAACAAAATATTGAAATACGAATGTAATCCTGGAGTCAGCAATCCCGATTTCTATACGTCGGCGTTGATGGCTGCTTCCGCACTGGAGGAAAGCCAGATTACAACGAAGGAACAGACCCGTGAACGACTGGAGATGTATTGCGGATATCAGCAGGTGCATACGATATATGACTGGAATAGTGGATCTGTCGGCCAGGTCATGGACATCATTGATCAGGGAGTATCGATCATCAACTATCGCGGTGAAGGTTGGCGCAGAGGTTGGAATCCGCTTCATGAGTATTGGTTTGATCTAGACGATGTCTATAATTTGGAAAATGCATTCCTGACACCCTATATTACTTCCATTGGTTGCGGTGTTTGCTTATTCGATACAGATGACGACTGCTGGGGGCATGCCTTTCTTGCTCACGGCTCGCCATCAACACCCATGGGAGCTGTCGGCATGATCGGACCGACCTATAACACCCACACCACATACAATAACTGGCAGGATCGCGGCATGTACAGGGGATACGTCTATTGGAATGTCAACCGGTCCTGTCCCATGATGGATTATGGAAAACTGTACATGCGGGATCAGTTTCCGGATCCGGATCATGATATCTATTTGAATGTTCAATTCCGTACCTACCTCTGTTTCGGCACTCCGGACATGTGGGTAAGAATGGGCGAACCGCTGGAGACGGTTGCCGGAATGGCTTATGCCAATGACGGTATGGGCCGGTATATATCTGTTCGTAATGGAAACGGCGATCTGATGGACAGTGCGCTCGTGGCGTATACGGTAAACGGGCAGCGCCGGGTATATCCCACCGACGAAGACGGCGGTGTTTTCGTTGACGTCGCTTCAGTACCGAGTAATACCATCAACATCGTCGTTACAGGAAGAAATCTAATCCCTGTCGCTCATAATTTTACCTGGACTCTTCCTGGAAATACCGGATCCTTAATCATCACAGAGATAAAACCAGATATTCTGACGGACGGTCAGACGGGAGACCTCGTTGAGCTTTATAATGACGGTTCCACCGCAATTGACCTTGAAGGATGGATACTGTCGGATTTGGACGGTTATGACACTCCGTTTGTGGATATTCCCGTGCTGCTGGAGCCTGAACAGCTTGCCATTATTGAATTTGTGGGTCCACAAGGTGCTGAAGAGATCATTGAAAAACCTTATGGTGTCTGGATAAAATCAAGAGAAATACCTGATTTTTCAAGTTTGGAGGATATTGTAGTTCTGCGCAATCCATTGGGGGAGGTTGTTGATTGCCTGGCATGGCATGACGACTCAGGTATCGGATCTACGAATGTTGCGGGGGATCTTGAGCGGTTGACGGGTCCCACCTCCCCGTTCACTGTCCTTACAGGCGGCTGGTGGGATGGCCCTGATAGCATCACTCAGGAAACCTACGAACTCTATACCATCAACTGGGCACCCTTTTCAGGAAATGACGGAGAAGGATCCATTCAACGATGTTCGATCGGCTTTCCGGACGGTCCCGGGAATTTTACCGTCCAGCTTGAGACGGGATTCGGCTCCTATTATCATTCCGCGATGAAACAGCGACCCATGGATCCGGCGGAGAATTGATGGCTTTGCGTATATTCCGGCATCAACACCTGTTGGTTCTTCTTCTGATAACGACACCGATCTTCTGGCAGAGTATTGTTTTTTCGACAAGCGCTTACATCAGCGGAGCCGTATTCGATGCCGACTCGATTGACCCAGTTTCTGAAATTCGTATCCGGATCTATGATAGTCAATGGGAATACGTATCCGCAGCGTCTACAACCTGTGATCCCGACGGCACATATGTCACCGGTTCACTGGAACCCGGAAGATACTACCTCCGAGCCGTCAGCATCTATCCCCAGAATTATGTTGCGGAGTATTGGCCCGAAAGCTATGAGAAGGAAGCCGCTGTTCCCATTCTTGTCGAGGATGGCGTGACCGTTGTCGGCACGAATTTTTACCTTATTCGTGGCGGGTATATTCTCGGAACAATCACAAATCAATCCGCAACAGCGCTGCCGGATCTGGATATCGATATTTATGATGAAAATTGGAGCTGGGTGAGGTGGGTCTCGGATTATACCGATACCGATGGTGATTACATCATCGGACCGGTTTTACAGGGAAAGTACTATGTTCGGGCTGATCCGTCGCTGGACCATGGTGTCCAGCAACAATACTGGCCAAATGCCTACTATCGGGATGATGCGGTTTACATCGCCGTATATCCGGAAGATATTATCCAGGGCATCAATTTCTCTCTTCCACCAGGATCGATCATATCCGGGAGTGTTATGAATATATTTGACGAACCCGTTGCTCAGTGCGAGATCATCGTCTTCTCGACAGATGGCAGGGAGCAACCGGTTCATCAGGCGGTTTCTGATGCGAAAGGTTCATATATCGCATATGGCTTACCGGCAGGAAGCTACTATCTCCAGGCATGTGCACCGAATGGATGTGGATTCGAATCCCGATTCTATCCTTCCGAAACGTCGATGGCTACGGCACAAACAGTAGCTGTAACTCCGGATACAATGGCTGAATCGATTGATTTCATTCTGCCGGAAGGCAATTTCGATCTATCCGTGATGCTTACCATGCCCAAAACCCATGTCGTTCCTGGCGATCCCTTTTCGCTGACGTTGTCAATCGCCAATGACGGCACACATCTGGACGATCTGCCGCTGTTCATATTGCTGCAATGTTTCGGAAGTTATTATTTCTGGCCCTCATGGCAACCATTCAATCCTCCGGATTATCCCTATATCGACTACGCATTCATGGATCTTGACAAAGGGAATCGAGAGATTGTCGTATTTCCACAATTTACCTGGCCACATACCGGCATCGCAGCTGACAATCTTCAATTCATCAGTGCGTTTGTGACATGGAGTGTGTCAGATCTGGCCTCCGATCCGGCTTTCATCAGTTGGAGTTTCGAGTAGGATTCATGGTCGTATCCTCTTGAAGATAGTAAACAAAAAACACCTCCGGACAGATTGATCTCTCAACTCGGTTTTTCAAGATCATATGCGTAGTGGGAATTTCTCCTGGGAAAATGGTGTAGATTTTACCAGATTCTTCGCTGGGTAACATCGTACCCCGAACTCCAGCTCCCCCTGCCGTTTCAAGAATGATATCAGGAATTTCATTCGTACGGCTGCTTTCCAGAGCAACCAGTTGAACCGGCGGAGCACCTTCAACTGTGATTCGCGCTTCGCCGTCCGGCGGTATCTCCGGAATGTCCGGGATCGGATAGAAAAAAACACCTCCTGTGGAGTGCAAATAATCCTGAGCCCATGGAAACCGGAATCCATCTCGAAGATTAGCAGCATACAGCTTTCGGAAATATGCCATTTCCTGGCCGGGTTCGACGTCGACATTGTAAACATACATCGCATTTCCGATGATCGTTTCAGGAGATTCCATGCGGAACCATAAAAATGCATTCGGATCATCGTGCAGGAGGGTTTGCAGTGAGGCAATCCAGATCGCGAACACGCCGGTTGAAGGAAAATATTTTTCTTTATGTGTTATGGGCCTGTAGTCGACATATGGATCGACCATGGCTGCGCGTTTTTCGAGTCCGAATACAATCGTTCCCAATCCGTGATCTTTCTGATATTTTCCGAGTGCTTTCAATGTCTGTCCCCAGGAGATGTTCGAATCCCCCAGAAGGAGATAGCCCTTACTGGACCCCCCTGAAAACGCGTTAAAAAAACTGATGTAATGGGGAAACGATGTAATGGAAATCAGCAACTGGCCTATCAGCAACGCTCCGGCAACAACGTAGCCTTTGATCCGTCGCGTGACGGGAATTGCCGTCAGGCGGCCGGAGGTATAAAAAAGCAGCGGATATACGGGCAGGATATAACGAACCCCGCAATCAACTCTATGCACGAAACTGAAATACAACAGCCATGCAGCAGCCATGGAAATCATCATCATCTCTTCTTTTGTGAAACGTTTCCATATCCCGCTGATACCGGTGAGGAAAAACAATATCAGCGAGACAGACGATGTTTTAACGAGGAAGGCGAACAGATCATATCCCGCCCATCCCGTTCGCGATATTTTTCCGAGCAGGAATGACGGCCATTCCCCAAAAAACGTCAGATGCAAATCCATACCGCGGATATAATACTCGGGCAAAGGAAACGGCCAGGAGCCCAGGAAGGATTCCGAGAGTGTCGTGAGGATTTTTGACTGCAAGGGAATGGTATTGAGAGGTTCAAAAGAGCCGTGGAAGGCATAGAATGCATTGACAAAGAAAACACATCCCAGAACCGGTAAAAGCCACCATATGATAAGGGTTTTAATTTTTTTTCGTTTGCGTGCAACCAACAGGAAACTCCAGAAAAGAAAAAAAACGGGAATCATAATATATGAAAATTTACTCAGGCAACCCAATGTGAGTGTCGCTGTCAAACAAGCTCCAGTTTTCCAGGATGGTTTTGTCAGGTGTGAGTTAAACGCCAAGCAGGAGAGGAAAACGACATCGGCAAGCATGGCGTCTGTTGTCACGAGGGCGGCATGTGCCAGATAGTTGGGTGAAAAAGCCAGAAATCCCGTAGAAATAACCGCTCCACCTACACCATAGCGCTTGAAACTGTAAATAGCGATGCAGACTAGGCAAACCAGGTGAAATGGCAATAAACTCAACCGGGAGGTGGCAACCAGGGAATCCTGGGTCTTACCCGCGAACCATTGGTTTGTTTTGCCATGAAGCAGCATGAAGAGGAGCGGGTGAGATATTTCATCCGGTTGGCCCGTAAATCCTTTAGAAACCAGAGTCTTTCCGGCAGCAATCCATCGTGCCTCGTCAACAGTCCAGGAAATACGATTCTGGCTGGCAACAATGAGCCAGATAAAACCCAATATGATAACAGCGACAAGTATTACTGCCTGAGTGCGGGATGACATGAATTTACCAACTGTTGCATTAGCCTGCTGAATCATGTTTGATAGCGAAACCGTCTGTTACTGGCAATCCAGAATCCAGTTACTTCGAAATCGTTTTGTTCAATATTGCAATTGCTTTGGTATTGTTTCGTTTGACAGCGCAGTCCAAAGGTGTTTCACCCCGGTTATTCA
>JAFGJC010000078.1 GCA_016929305.1 candidate division CSSED10-310 bacterium
ACAAAAGCGAAGATATTGCCAATCAGGAAGTAAAAGACAAAGTCGACGGTATTCTTGCTAAACTTCCCTCAGGTGCGGAAACACCAACGATTGCTAAATTCGAGATCGGTGCTGACGCTGTCGTTCAGCTCGCGTTCATTTCTTCGCTGTCGCCATCCGACGCATACCGCTTTGTCGATCAGAAGATAAAGGACCGCCTGGCCCGGTTGAACGGGGTCGCTCAAATCGATATCACCGGTGGGCAGGAGCGGGAAATTCATATTATCCTGAATGCGGTCAATCTTCAGAAATACGATATTTCACCTCTGCAAGTGGTTGGATTCATTCAACAGAATAACATGTCGCTTCCGAGTGGATCGATCAAGCAACACGGCAGCGAGTATTCGGTAAGATATCAGGGTGAATTTGAAACGATCGAAGATATCGAAAACATCAGGATTGTCACGCCGAAAGGCGAACGAAATCTGGGTGAAATAGCAAGGATCGTCGACAGCTCGGAAAAATTGGAGAAGATCGGGCGTTTTTTTAACCGGAGCAGTGCATCTTCGGATATGCAGCCCAATGCCACGGTGATTAACATCGGTGTTATAAAGCAGAGTTCTGCGAATGAAGTCGATGTTGCGGAACAGGTTGTGGCTGAGGTTGCCCAGATCAATGCGGAGTTACCTTCCGGAACCAGAATTGACATCGGTGATGACAATTCCATATTTACCAAAGAATCTGTCGAGGACACCATGTCTGCGATTTATCTGGGTGTCTTGTTCACCGCTGTAATCCTGTACATTTTTCTGCATAGCATTCGAACAACCTTCGTTGTGGCGATATCGATGCCCATTGTACTGATTGCGACGTTTTTACTGGTTAACGGCTCCGGATTTTCACTTAACCTGATGACACTCATGGCGCTATCAGTCTCCGTCGGAACTTTGGTTACGAATTCGGTTATCATTATCGAAAATATTGACAGGTACATCAGATTGGGCATGAAACGATTCGAAGCCTCCGAAAAAGGGACGGCAGAAATCGCAGTGGCTGTTATTGCATCCACATTGACCAATATCGTTGTATTTGTGCCGATTGCCACCATGCAATCGCTGGTTGGTCAGATTTTTAAAGAATTCGGATTGACCGTAGTCTTCATCATGATTTTTTCGATCCTGGTAAGTTTTACCGTCACACCGATGTTGTCATCCCAGCTGCTGCGCGATGAAAAAAGAAAATGGCGTGGATTTTCCCGCTGGTTCGAGAATGTATTCAATATCATCAATTCTCTTTATCACAAAATATTGACCTGGCTGGTTTCCCATTGGAGTTTACGGGTGGGATTGACGGTCATCTCCATAGGGCTCCTCATTGTTTCAATACTGCATATCGCCCCGTATCTGGGTTCTGAATTTGTGCCCTATGTCGATGCGGGCAAAATAAGAATTTCTGTAGAACTCCCGCCATTTTACGAGATTTCAAGAACATCATCAGTTTTTAAAGAGATTGAAAAACGCATCCGGTCTCATGAAGATGTAGAGAAGATGATTGTCAATATTGGCGTTCTGGGAAACAGCAGCGGACCTTATATGGGCCAGATTGAGATTCGTCTGAAAGAAGACCGATCGATCTCCACAAGGGATATGGCAACCACAATCAGTTATGAACTGGCTGATATTCCGGATGCCTTAATCAAAGTATCGCCGATATCGAAGTTTACCGGCCGTCCCGGGGTGTTTCCGATCGAGATAGAAATCCTGGGAACCGATATGGAAAAAATCCGGGAACTGACGGTTCAGGTTTATGAAATCACAAAAAATATCGAGGGTCCCATTAATGTTGATACGGATATTCGTCCGGGAAAACCGGAGATCCGGATTGTACCCAAACGAACCATGATCGCTGACCTCAATACCAACGGTTATACCATCGCGTTGACGCTTCGAGCTTCCGTAGAAGGTCTGATCGCTTCTCAATATCGAGTGGAAGGTGAAGAATATGACATCAGAGTGAAACTGGAAGATGCTGATGTCGAAGATATCGAAAAAATCAAGAGCCTGATTGTGCAAACACCCAAAGGTAATAAACGGATATCGGAGCTGGCTGATCTGGAATTTTGTGAAGCGCCGACAATGATTTATCGAAAGGACAAATTGCGGATGCAGAAAGTGACCGCTGATGTCGGCTCACGTACTGTCGGGGAGATTCTTACGGATATTATGCAGGAGGTGAATACCAAAATCGATGTGCCGCCGCAGTATAAGATACAGCCGGGTGGAGATGCGGAGATACAAGCGGATGCGAACAGGGATTTGAACCAGGCGTTCCTGCTGGCGGCCATCCTGACCTATTTCCTCATTGTCGCGATTCTGGAATCGTGGCTCCAGGGATTATTGATTCTATTTACCGTTCCGCTTGCGATGATCGGTGTCCTGTGGTCACTCTACCTTTCCGGAGAATCCATGAATATTTTTTCGATGATGGCCATGATTATGCTCATCGGCATCGTCGTGAATAATGCGATTCTTATATTGGATTACGCAAATCAACTCCGGAAGGTCGGACATAACAAAAAACAGGCGATCCTGGAAGCTTGTCCGACCAAACTCAAAGCGGTGATTATGGCTACGCTGGCTTCAATCCTGGGCATGCTTCCACTGGCGTTGGGTTTTGGGTCAGGGGCGGAGTTGCGGCAAGGGATGGGTATCGTCTCGATCGGCGGTCTGCTGCTGTCGTCAATTCTTACCCTTTTCGTTATTCCGGCGCTCTATGTGCAGTTTGTCAAAGAAAAGAAATGAGGGATAACCTATGATTGAAATCATCATTGGTGAATTTTGTTTTTCGGCTTCGCATAAATTGACTTTTGAAAATGGCAGCGGCAGTAACATCCATGGTCATGAATGGCATTTAACGGTTTTTGTGAGATCTCTTGATCCGGACGAAACCGGCATATCCATCAATTATCAACTTCTGCGGGACATGATCCAGGAACAGGTTGATCGACTGAACCGGAAATTTTTAAATGATTTACCGATCTTTGCAGGGAAAAATCCCACAGATGAGATGATCAGCAAGGTGCTGTTTCAAGTCCTGTCAGAGAAAATCAATTCTCAGGATCACCAGGTGTGCGCTGTCGAAATCTGGCACTCCGGCAGGCGGCACATCAAATATTCCAGAGAGGTTTGCATCGATGATCCCAAATAAAAACATCAAGGTAATCATGAAAGCAACAATTATCGGCCTAGTTATCATGGCATTCATTCTGACAGGATGCAATCGAACTGCGGATACCGAGGACAAGCTGGAATCCAAATCCGTCTCTCAAATCCAACAGGAAAAAGGAATTCCAGTTCGAGTTGAACCGGTGGAACTCGCTCGACTGGAAACTTGGAAAAGCTATACCGGCGATGTGGAGGGTGCTGAGCAGGTCACGATCTATGGATCACTCGGTGATGTTCTCGATAAAATCCATGTAACAATAGGCGATTGCGTGGAAAAGGACCAGATCGTAGCCTCCTATGAAACGGATAATCCATCGGCAAAATATCGACAGGCAGAAATAGCCATGGATACGCATGAGAAACTATATCAGCGAATGACGGCGGTTTATCAGGCCGGCGGAACATCCCAGCAAACCATGGATGAGATTGAATCGCAATACAAGGTCGCCCGGGAAAATTTTCATGCAACTGCCAAATTGATCAATGTCAAATCTCCAATTTCCGGTGTTGTGGTTGATGTTTTTGTTGAGAGTGGCGAACCGATCAATCCGGGTGATCAAATCTGCAAGGTTGCCCGGATCGACAGCTTGAAAACCACTGTGGAAGTCGATGAAAATGACATTGTCCATTTTGAAAAAGGACAGGATGTCCGGGTCACGTGGCGCGCTCTGCCGGATCAGATATTCATGGGGAAGATACATGAAATCGCCATGTCTGCAGATCCTGAACAACGGAGTTTTGCCGTGGAAATCCTGATTGACAATGAAAATAATATGTTACGATCGGGTGTGTTTGTCACCGTTGACATTCGAATACTGAACAAAGATAACGTGATTATCGTGCCGCGTAATGCTGTTTTCCGAAATGATACCGAAGCATTTGTGTTCATCGCCCAAGACGGAAAAGCGGTAAAAAAGACTGTGCAACTCGGGCTGGAAAGCGGTAACAGAATCGAAATTATTTCCGGTCTGGATCTTGGTGATCTACTGATTATCGAAGGTCAGACAATGGTCGACGATCAAAGCCATATAAATGTTGTATCGTGAGTTGAAATCGATGTTTCTGAGTGATGTTCAACGAACATCCAGGTTCAGCTTCACCCCTTGAGGGAGCATGCTGGGCGGTGTTTTTGCCGAAGCGGCTCATCAGCCTGCATGTGGCATTTCTTGTATTTTACTCCGCTGCCGCACCAACAGGGATCGTTGCGGTTCAACCATATGTTTTGGTCTTTTTTTGAGGTTGGTGTCACGAGTTTCTTAAGTAATTTCAGCATGATTATTCCTTCCAGCTTCACATAAAATCCATCAGGTTACCCTTATATACGAATGCTCGGCAGAATACAAATTAAATCTTAAAAGATGAGATGTAACACGGAAAACATGCATCTGTTGATCAGATTGATTTCGAAAACGCCATAGCCCGAAGCACGGAAACCGTATCATCGGTTTTACCGGGATCGATGGGATAGGAGCTTAATACAAAACTTTCCGCCTGACCCAGCAACCAGCCGTTGTGACAGGCTTTCTGATTCATGAAATTGATGACCTGGCCATTCCAGATGCCGCCAAAAACGATCAGATCGCCGGAATCGGGATGGGACGCCAGTTTCTGAATCATCTGATTCAATCGGTTTTCTTCCCAATGATACTCATTCAGGGTATTTGAATCATGCTGTTGGATCACTCGAATACCGTCCGGATGGCGGGGAAGGATCACTCGATCGATTCCGGCATGCGATCCGATATCATTCGCAACACCTTCCAATTTATCAATGTCATTTTTTACGGATGCATCACAATATACATGTGCCATATTGCCACTGGGCAGAATGATGGGTTTGATTTTCAAATCTGAAAAGCGTTGATTAATAAATGCGGTGAATGTGATACCAAACGCTTTATGGAAGGGAATGGATGGCGCCATTCCGTGATCGGAGAAAAGTACCGGGTTGTAACCGGTGTTATTGCACAGACGTATCAGGCGTTGGATCTGGCGATCGATCGTTTTCAGCACATCCATCGTCTGCCGGTGGCGAAGACCCCGGAAATGGCTGGTCTGATCGTAAGCCATAAAATTAATATAAAACAATGGTTTTTGAGCGTGAACTAACAGCGTTTCGATCGTACGTAAGTTCTGTTTGCTCAATTGTTCCATGAAGCTCAGGTAAATCCGTTTGAAATGAAGTGAAGATGCAGGATGCCGGATAACATCGCCCGCGAACCGGAAAGCCAGACCCAAAGCATGGCTTTTGGGTCTTGCTGGAATTCCCTGCAGTGTTTTACCTTTAAGAAGCGTTCCGAAAACTTGATCCTGAGTCAACAGGGAATCGTTCGAATCCGATAACCGCATCTCCAGCTTGCGCACGTCGGAAAACCGGGTGATGGAAAATACTTTGCCGGTTGCCCGGTCCAGCCAGCGGCTGCCGGGAATGATGCTGTCCGGTGAATACATGAACCGAACCTGAAAATTCAACGTGTTTGTCGGGAGAGGGTTGTAAGTCTTAAGCAGGTTCATTCCATCGTCAAAGCATTCGGCTATTCCGGGCAGCAGGTCGTTTTTCAGCGCCCATCGGAACTCGCGATGACACATCGCATCCCATTGAATGAACACGATACCCCTGGAATCCATGGTTTATTCCAATTCAAACTGAGAGAGAATCATTCTCAACGGCTGATATATCCTAAACTCTCAAGCTGAAGAATATCTTCCTCAGACAATTCTCTGTCCGGGTCAGCCTCGAAGTGAGGAAGTGACGAATACCAATCGCTCAGCGCAGTTTTCATCTTCCGAATGTTCGGTTCGGACAGCGATGTCCTGGGCAACAGCTCCTCAGGATCCGAAACAAGATCATACCAGGAATATTCATGTTTTTCGAAATGATAAATGACCTTTTTACCGCCGGAGATTATGCACATCGATAAAGGATCTTTGTACTCCTTTTTGGGCGCATGTTTCAGCAGGACAACGCCCCGGTCCGCAAATGCGAATCGTTTTCGGCGTATGCCATTCTCATTGTTAAGACAATTTTGCAGCGGCTGACCTCGCAGTGCATGGGGTGGTCTGATATCGAGCGTCTTCAGGATTGTCGGCATCAGATCGATAATCGATACCGGATTCGGCAGGCGCTGGTTTTCCGGCCAACCGGGTCCGGCGGCGATGAGAGGTATGTGCAGGTTGGGCTGAAAAACGTTTTGCCCATGTCCCCAATAACCGTGTTCTCCCAGGCTTTCACCGTGATCGCTGAAGAAAAATACATGTGTGTCGGCAAGGTCGATATGCTGGTAAAGCTCCTGAAGAAAAACCCCGATCCAATGATCCATGTAATGGATTTCACTGGCATAATCACGCCGTTTCTGCCATCCCGGTGGTTTCGTGTCGTCCGTGAAGCCGGGCAGAAGGTACTTCTCGTGTTTCAGGTAGGGGGCATGGGGATCTGTATAATGTATCCAAAGAAAAAACGGTTCGTTTTCCAGTTTGTTCAAGAGTTCGACAGCATTTTGCGTGACAATGCTTGCGGATTTTTCTTTGGCCATGATGCCGTGACGGTGACGGGTAAACGATGATTCATAGACATCAAAACCCTTCCGCAATCCGCACAGATGATCCTGCAACGTCCAGTTGCTGATGACCGCGCCCGTTGCGTATCCCTGCTCCTTCAGAACTTCCGTCAATGTCTTCATGTCAGGACGCATGCGGATACCGTTCCGGCGAGCTCCGGTTTCCGGCGGATAGCGGGAGGTGAACATGGAGACGAATGCCGGGCTGGTTTTGCCGATAACGGTTACTGCGTTTTCGAATAGCGTGCCTTTTTTCGCCAGACTGTCGATGGCCGGTGAAATCGCATGGGGATATCCATAGCAGCCCAGATGATCCGCTCGTAACGTGTCTGCCGTAATCAACACAATATTGGGTTTCGTCCGGCATTTTCCCGCGCCG
>JAFGJC010000079.1 GCA_016929305.1 candidate division CSSED10-310 bacterium
GATGGAAATAAAATAGGTGGTACCGACACTGTGTATCAATTTCAAAGTCATCATTAAAATTATACGACTTTAATAATCTTTTTTATCAATTAGTTACAAAGTTTTTTGATACATATTTTTTATCAACAAATTCTGTTATACCAGCGATTAATCGAAAGCAGAACGAGACAAGCTGCACTAGAAACACTACGCAGGATGGGCGAAACGCGACCGATTTTCCGGTCGCGCCTCTCGATGTCCAGAGTCGAAAGCGGGGTTCAATTCATGATCACTTTACAGAACTGACGCGAATCCACAACCTTCTCGTCTGAAGTGGTGAACTGTTTGACGATGAACTCATACGATATCCGGATCTTGGTCTTCTCGTTCACCATGCAGGTGAGCGCGAAACCCGATCCGCTCATCTCAGTTATCTCCTTTGAGGGCTGCACATCGCTGTCGGTCCGAAGCACCTCAAACGTGACTTTGTAATTGTTGCTTCGGCAGAAATCGTAGCGGTCGGTCAGCGTGTAGCTCTTGTTGACCTCGCCGACGATCGAGTCCGGAAGCACGCGGGCGGCCGACGTCTGGGAATACTTGTCACTGCCAACCGAGACCCGGCAGGCATAGGAGGTGTTGTTGTCGCCGAGGACGGCGGCATTGGTTATGTCTCCATAGTTGACCAGGCATCGAGTGTGTGGTGGGACAGCACAGCGGTCAAGATCGTAAGGGATGTCCCAATAGCAAGGGCAGGACTACACACAGTTACAAACACGAAGCCGTCTTCAATGCGGTTTTTTATGTACGGGATGATGATGGGAACGAGGCTGTTGATACCTGTTCATTTTCCTATTGCCCGAACAATACGTTGCAATCGATTTTCATCCTGATACATTGTGCTCTGATGTCCTGCCCGACCATTTGGAAATAATCTCCGGTTTGATATTCATTCAGGGCAAATTTCTTATATACCGCATCCGCATGGCTGTAATTCAGCCGGTCGACATACACAAAATCAACTTTACCATCAAGTAAATTCATTATAGTCATTGCACCTG
Organism: candidate division CSSED10-310 bacterium; assembly: GCA_016929305.1. GTDB lineage: Bacteria > CSSED10-310 > CSSED10-310 > CSSED10-310 > JAFGJC01 > JAFGJC01. Next base: position 1,038 of record JAFGJC010000079.1, read on the forward strand.
GCAGGATCGGAGCGATCATCGCGTATGTTCGGATACCACAACGATGCAATTCCTCCAAAGCATTCACTCTTTCAATTATCGAAGGCGCTCGAGGTTCGAATTTCTTTCTGATTTCATCATTCGCGGTAGGTATGGAAAAACCTACCGAACAATCCTTTCCTTTTTTGATGATATCCATGTCACGAAGAACCAATGGCGACCGGGTTTGTATCACAAACGGCCAGTTATTATCGACCAACAAGGAATGCATTTTTCTGATACAGTGGATTGTGTGCTAACAAGGTTCTCCGACAGCGTGCCTGCTGAGGTGTGATTCCTTTCGTAAAAAACATGGCATCGCTCATGAACAGTGTATCATGAATCCTTTCATCGGATACAGCTTATTCGTGCGCCTTAAATCAATTTTTCTTTAAAAACGTCGAAAGTCCCTCTCTGTTGAATTCAGGTTTAAACCTGCTATACGGCTGCGACCGCACATCCGCCACAGCGGTGATCCCGTGTTGCCGCAAATTGTTAAGAAATGTTTGCAGCGTATGGTATGAATATCCTATAGTAAATAATGTATTCATACTGGTTCAACTCATTTTTTCTTGATCATCGAAGCAGCGAATTTGTAACAATGATTATCCTCGGAATAAGGCAGACCAAGACTGATACACATATAAATCCGCCTTTCAGGCTTTTCCACCCTATGCACATTGTCATCCATTGCAAGATAAAACTTCTCAACCACCGGATCGGTGATTGGAAGAATATAGATTTGTCTCTTATAGGTGAATTTAGCTCTGACTTTGCGCTTACAACTGCCGAACTCGCTCCATTCTTCTTGAACTACTATTTCCAATGCCGAAGGAGTGATCAGATATAAAATATCCAATAGTGTCGGCATTTTTCCATCTTTGAATCTTCTTTCATCTTCAGAAATCTTTTCAGTTGAACGCGCGTTCGAAGCCGAAATTCATGGTGAAACGGGCTCTTAGATTACATGAGAGCTTGCATGCGTGGTCGGCTATCATTTCAAAGTTAGCATCCGGTAAAACCCGTCATCGAGGCTCTTCCCGATTCACCGAATGGATCTATTTTTCTAAAAGCTTGTTAAAAAGTCCCCCCACGAGGAGGGACTTTTTTAACAAGCTTCACGCGATCAACTCGTAATTTTACCCGGGGTGAATCGCGCGCTGCTTGGATGAACCCTCGTTGCCATTTTGTTTTTTTATGCCTTCCACGATCTGTTCAATCGTATGCAACGGGTGGAGGTGGCGCAGGAATGTATCGCATGGAAGACAAAGCACGCCGTCAATATAAAGATGCTGCATTCCTCTGTATAATAATAAGAGTCTCCCGCACTCAGGATAGTCAGCCTTGAATGCGATGAGCCCCTTAAGATCCTGCTGCCGTACCTGACCGGTGTTTTTTACTTCTATAGCGGTAAAGATGCTTTCACCATAGAGCACAAAATCAACTTCAGTGCCGCTTTGCGAGCGCCAGAAATAGGTGACCGTATCGGTGTAACCGAATGTTATCCATGCCAACAGATGCTGTAAAACCAGTCCCTCAAGTGCAGCTCCATCAATTTCCGCCGGGCGATCTAAAGGTCCTTTGGGCCGTACGCTTCGAAATACACCACAATCAAAAAAATAAAATTTCGGATGAGATACCAGCTTACGAGCAGCCCGTTTAACGAACGGCTTGAGCTCGGATCCAATGAGAAGGTCTTGTAATATTTGAGTCCACAATTCTACCGTCTTGCGATCAACACCACAATCCCGTCCGATAGCTGCAGCATTGATCTGGCTTGCATGAGAAAATGAGAGTATCTCCAGGAATCTACTAAAAGTGGTGAGATTTCGGACAAGACTTTCCGCTTTCACTTCTTCATTTAAATATATGGCAACATATGATTTGAGTGATTCCGACGGATTGTTTGACATTATTATTGAAGGAACCATGCCGTATGTCAAAGCATGATCCAGAGAAAAAGCATCGCCAAGTTCTAAGGCAATAAAAGGGTGCATCGTTCTTAATATCGCTCTGCCGGCAAGCAGATCAACACCGCCGCGCCTCAGCTTCCGGGCGCTTGAGCCGGTAAGAATGAACCGCCATCCTTTATTTTCTTCTATCAAACCATGCACGACCGAGAGTATGTCAGGAACCTTTTGGATTTCATCCACGATGATATCTGCCTGATCAGGAAGTGATCGAACTACAGAATATAAAAACTCCGGATGTGTGGTATATTCAAATTGCGTTGCCGGATTGAGAAGATCGACAGTCAGTGCGTGTGGAAAGCATGCTTTTAACCATGTTGATTTGCCAGTACCTCGCGGGCCTAACAAAAAAAAACTTTGATTTGGAAGGGTTAGTAAGCGGTTAATCATAAGGGATATATCAATTTAAGGAATTACATTCCCGAATTTTAAATAAAAAAAGGAATTGCATTCCTTAATATAACATTTCAGAAGTGCAGAGTCAATGAGTTTTACCTTCAACAACATATATAAGGAACATAGCGGACGGGGATAGCGATAATTGGGATTGGGAAACATAAGATCCTTCAAATTGCCGCTGAGCTGCGCAGGCAGCTGATAGTAAAGGCCGCCGCTGATGGTGAAGGTGCCGACACCTTCGGTGTTGAATCGTGCGGCGATACGCGGTTGCGCAATGAAGTGGCGTTCGTGGTCAGCGATAGGCCAATCCCTCCCTGATAGAGCCGTTCGTACCAATTACAGCATATTTTCCGCCATTACGAAATGGCGGCTTGATTCGAACGACAATGTATTGTCGTTTAATAAAGATTAAGAGTTTAAAAAGATGGAAATTTGAGGTATTTTAATATATCTTAATAATTATTCGAGTATACCTGAATAATTATTAAGATATCCTCTAATAATCTGCAAACGGGTTGAACCGTAACAGAATTATTATCATCAAAGCATTGATAATGAATCTGTTAAGACAATTATCACGTATTTGTTTGAACCATTTGCCGTATAATTTGACACTATACTTTATTAGAAGGTATTAAGCCTCCATGAAATCCGTTGAATCTCATTATAC
>JAFGJC010000080.1 GCA_016929305.1 candidate division CSSED10-310 bacterium
TACAGCGAATCGGATTATTCCCGGAGGTGTTAACAGTCCGGTCAGAGCATTTCAGCAGGTCGGCGGAACACCTGTGTATTTCCAATCGGCATCAGGAAGTTCATTTAAAGATGCCGACGGAAATAAATATATTGATTTTTGCCAGTCATGGGGACCTCTAATCCTTGGACATGCGTACCCATCGGTGGTTGAAGCTGTCTGTAAAGCAGCCCGGGATGGACTTTCTTTTGGAGCCTGTCACAAAAAAGAAATACAATTTGCGGAAAATATTCTTGATGCATTCCCTGGTTTCGATACCGTCAGGACGGTAAACTCAGGCACCGAAGCTGTGATGACGGCATTGCGGCTGGCTCGGGGCGTAACCGGCAGATCACTGATCGTTAAATTCGACGGCGGATATCACGGTCATTTTGATGGCATGTTGGTCAAAGCAGGTTCAGGCCTGGCAACACACGCCATTGCAAGTTCCGCAGGCATACCTGATAATATTGCATCATCCACTATAGTTATACCATTTGACGATGAAAAGCAGATCAGGACCGTTTTTGAAGAAAAGGGATCTGACATTGCAGCTGTTATTCTGGAACCTCTGCCAGCTAATAACGGATTACTCATACAACGGAACGAATTACTGGAATTCATACGAGAAATAACATTACATTACGATACAAAATTAATCTTCGACGAAGTCATTACAGGATTCAGGTTGCAGTATGGCGGTTTTATGCATCGCGTGGGGATTCAACCTGATATCATCACGTTAGGGAAAATAATCGGTGGTGGAATGCCGGTCGGCGCCGTCGTCGGCAAACATCAAGACATGTGTTTTCTGGCACCATCAGGAACGGTGTATCAGGCAGGAACATTATCTGGAAATCCCGTTGCTCTTGCAGCCGGTATTGCTACCCTCAACGAAGTGAAATCCAATCCTCCTTATCAAAAGCTGAAACATCTCAGCGACTTATTCATTCAACAATTAAGAAATTCAGGAATCGAATATGCCAAAGCTCAAGCAATGGATTCTATTCTGTGGCTTTATCTTGATTCGGGAAAGTTCCCGCGATCGGCTTCCGCTATTGCTCCAATTGCAATGGAACGTTTTAAAAGCATATACTGGCGTTTACTGGAGAAGGGATACTATTTGCCGCCGTCGTCATTTGAGGTTTTGTTTCTTAGCGCTGCACATACGGAAAGTGAGGTGCTGGGATTTGCCGGCACTTTGATTAAAGAACTTCAAATACCGTGAGTTTTATGAAAGGATACTTTTCATCCCGTTTTTTTAACAGTTCTTTGTTGTTCCTTCGAAAACACGGATATCATCTTTTGTATTTTCTTTCATTGATCTCGTTAACATCTTTAGTTGCATGGTGGTCGATATTTATTCGGCAATCAATTGTGTATCAATACAAAAGTCAATATGAAAATTTAGCTTTGAGTATTGAAACGTTTGCTCTATTACTTGGTCATGACGCCGGCACTGAACCTCAAATTGGAAATTTCTCTGAGGATAATCGGTTGGAAATCAACATGTGCAACTCTGATAACGGCGCTTACAGCAGACCATTAAAACCGCACTGGCCCGATTTCTGTCTGGCACCCACAATGGATTATATTGATATTGTGGAAAAGGAGTTTCGCAGCAAAACAATTATGGTTTTCGGTGAAAGTGGTTTTCTGATACTCATTTTATTTATTAGCAGTTTTATGCTTTATCGCCTGGTCTGGCTAGACAAGAGATCTGATCAGGAACTTCATGAACTTTGGAGTCGAGTAACACATGAAATAAAGACTCCGATTGCTGGAGTTAAGGCTTTTTTACAAACCTTAAAAACTCATCAGAAATTTACACCGGATGAAATAGAATATTTCGTAGATCTGGCGCTGAAACAAATTGCCCGTCAGGAACAGCTTGCAGACAATATTCTGGTCGGCAGACGTCTTGAGGATGATGGTTCTGGTCTATTCCTTGAAAAAATATCATTGGATAATTATCTCCGGGATTATTTCAAAAGCAAATCGCTGCTTGTGTCTTCAGACCAGGTGATATATGAGTTTCCGAAAAGCCCGGTATTGGTATCCGCTGATCCTAATGCACTGCGAGTAATTTTCGATAATATTGTTGATAATGCAACAAAATACGGCGGAGATCGCGTAAAATTGAAAGTGCGGGTTTCTTTGGAAAAATCTTTCGTTCAAATAACCGTTACGGACGATGGACCCGGTTTCCATCCAAAATATAAAAATGCTATCTTCGAAGCGTTTCGCCGGCTTGATGAAGAATTACCCGTTAAAACTCATGGCAGTGGTATGGGATTGTATTTATCCAGGCAGCTGGCTCTAAAAATGAAAGGTGATATGTCTGCTTTCAGTGAGGGAAAAGACAAAGGAGCATCTGTAATGCTTCTACTCAAACGAATCAAATCGAACGGTACATCAAAATGAAAATTCTTGTTGCCGAAGACAGTGAATTGATCCGGACTATGTTGAGGATTAATCTGGAACGTCATGGATTTCAAGTGACAACCTGCGAATCGGGGGAAATGATGTTGGATCACATGCAAAAAAACCGGTTTGATGTTGTCCTGCTTGATATCATGTTGCCGGGAATGCCGGGGGATGAAGCACTAAACATTTTACGCCGGCAAAACATTAACACCCCCGTGTTAATGTTGACGGTTAAACGCGACACTCAATCCAAAGTCCGAGCATTTGAAAAAGGAGCTGACGATTACCTTTCCAAACCGTTTGACATGGAGGAGCTTATTGCAAGAGTCCGGGCACTACTCAGGCGAAGTCAGGGCGAGCGAAGTATACCTTCTCGAGGTATTATCTATATTGATTCTTTTGAAATAAATCTTGAAACAGGGTTCGCTGAAACAAATACCGGTCCAACACAGCTAACGGATAAGGAAGTAAAACTTCTTGCATATTTCGCTCGAAATCCAAACCGTAATCTCTCCCGTAATGATATACTCGAAGAAGTCTGGGGCTTGGATGTTGACCCAACACCCAGAACTATTGATAATTTTATTGTTAAGTTTCGGAAATTATTTGAGGTAGACGCTGAAAATCCCAGGCATTTCATTACCATAAGATTTTCAGGATATCGCTTCGAACCTTAATAAGAAAGGAGTGTTCAATGGGTTTTCCATTTCAAAGATGCCGGCGTTTACGTCATCACCCGGCAGTACGTGATCTGATCAGGGAAACACATCTGAATCCTCAAGATCTGATAATGCCATTGTTTGTCGCAGAAGGAATATCAGAACCTCAGCCCATCACCTCCATGCCCGGTTGTTTTCGGTACCCGATCAAAAATCTGGTACAGGAATGCCGACGGCTGTTCAATATGGGATTAAAAGCTGCTATTCTCTTTGGTATACCGAAAACAAAAAACACCGAAGGCTCCGGTGCTTGGAAAAAGGATGGGATCATTCAAAAAGCCGTATCAGAAATAAAACAGACAATCCCGGGATTTCTTGTCATTACCGATGTCTGTCTATGTGAGTATACTTCCCATGGACACTGCGGTGTTGTAAAGGATGGCGAAATAGTGAACGATGACTCTTTGGTATTACTCGCAAATACCGCTTTGTCTCATGCCGCCGCAGGAGCTGATGTGATAGCTCCATCGGATATGATGGATGGCAGAATTGCTGCAATTCGGACTATTTTGGATGAAAACGGATATTCACATCTGCCAGTGATGGCATATTCTGTTAAATATGCTTCTTCTTTTTACGGCCCTTTCCGCGACGCCGCAGGAAGCACACCCCAATTTGGTGATCGAAAATCCTACCAAATGGATTCTGCAAACCGTCGAGAGGCATTCCGCGAAGTTTTTCTGGATATCGATGAAGGTGCGGATATCATCATGATAAAACCAGCCTTGGCATATTTAGACATCATCAGTCACATCCATGATGTCATCAATTACCCGGTTGCAGCGTTCAATGTTAGTGGTGAATTCGCCATGGTAAAAGCTGCGGCAGCAAATGGCTGGATTGATGAAAAGAATATCGCTATCGAAATCCTGACATCGATTAAACGTGCTGGTGCCGATATAATTATCAGTTACCATGCAAAGGACATATTTCAATGGATATTTTGATCATTATTACCGGACGGATAATTTATGGCGGATTTTGATGTAATCGGAATAATACTTGGAGGTGGACAAGGCAAACGCTTATATCCTTTGACAAAATCCCGAGCAAAGCCGGCCGTTCCACTCGCTGGCAAATTTCGACTGATTGATATCCCAATCAGCAACTGCATCAACTCATCCATCAATCATATTTATGTTTTGACGCAGTTTTTGACTGCGTCATTGCATCGTCATGTTTACAAAACTTACCAATTCGACATTTTTTCCGATGGATTCGTAGAATTGCTTCCTGCAGAACAGACACAAACCAGTAAAGATTGGTATCAGGGAACTGCCGATGCGGTTCGCCGACAGATACACCGATTTCAAAACAGCAATGCACAGGACGCTTTGATATTGGCCGGCGATCATCTTTATCTTATGGATTACAAGAAGTTTATTGAATTTCATCGGTCAGTCGACGCGGACGTAACCTTAGGGGTTGTCCCGGTCAGAGAAGAAGAAACAACACGCTTTGGAATACTGAAAATCGA
>JAFGJC010000081.1 GCA_016929305.1 candidate division CSSED10-310 bacterium
ATGAATGATTCAAAAGGAGACTTGTGGGTAGGTACTCGAGGCGGCATCAGTTACTTAAATGCAAGTACTTCAGCCTTTATTCACTTTAGAGCGGATGATAACAATCGACATTATCTAAATAACAAGGTTGTTTATTCAATTCTTGAAGATAGCGCTGGCGATCTTTGGTTTGGCACGGAAGAAGGCGGACTCAACTATTTGAATCGTTCCACCGGCTTATTTACATATTATCTGCAGGATCATCAAAATTCAAATAGTATCGCCAGTAATAATATTAAAGCATTGTTGGAAGATCGTGACGGCAAGATCTGGATGGGCACTTACCAGGGCGGAATAAGTGTTTTGAATAGAAAAACGAAACAATTCACTCAATTTGCTCATAATCCTTCGGATTCCAATAGCATATGCGACAACGACATCAGTACGATTTATGAAGATCACGATGGCGATATCTGGATTGGTACATCTTATAAAGGGGTCGATTTTTATGACAAGTCCACAAATCGCTTCACGCATTGTAATATCGATGCATCGATTAAAGGAGCGCAGTTCATCCATACCATCATTCAGGATCGATACGGTTATCTTTGGATTGGCGCCAGTGAGAGTCTTGTGTGTCGTATCGATAAGCGTAAAAGCGAAATAAAGTATTATCATCTCCCAACCAGTCTGGGAGGTATCGATGTGGTAACGATTTCAGAAGATCGACAGGGTAATCTTTGGCTTGGAACAATAGGAGGGGGGTTACACTTTTTCGATCGTTCAGACGAAAGCTTTACAACCTATAAAAAAAATACAAATCTTCCATCCAATATTATCCTGGGTATTTTGGCTGATAATGCTGGGAATTTGTGGTTGAGTACCTCGAATGGACTTTCCCGGTTTAACCCGGAATCCGGATCAATTAAAAATTTCTACAAAGAAATTTCGGAAATTGAATTTTATGTCGATGATGCAGCGCCGGATTGTATTGTGCCGGCGTTTCTAATTCAACCGCTAATTGAGAATGCTATCAGACATGGTAAGAAAACGGGCCCGAAGCTTTTCAAAGTGAACATAGACATCCGATATCAGGACAACGTTTTATCGATTGATGTCTCCAACATGGGCAAACTTCATAGCGTACCTCCTGTACTAAACCCGGCAAACAATGACCTTGGGCATTCGCTGGACAATATACGTAAACGGCTGAGGCTGATGTTTGAAGAGCGGTTTAAGTTGAGTCTGTTGGAAGAAGACGGATGGGTTCATGCGAAGATTCGGATACAGTATCCTTCAAAAGATATAAAAATGAGAGCAAAAATAGGGTAATTGTTCACCGGGTTAAGATTTTCGGATGCTCGCCTGAACGGTTACCATTTTCTTAAGTTTGCTCGCATGACGCCGGCTCATTTGAAACGGTTTTTCAATGCATTTCATATAAACCAACTGAGTTCTGTTATCGCATTTTTCAATTTTATCGATATAGGCGCAATTAATAATGGCCGATCGATGGATCCGAACAAAAAGTTTGTCCGGAAGGATCTCTTCCCATTCGGTTAATGTTTTGGCCACCAGTTCTTTCTTTCCATCATCGTAAATAATATTGGTATAATTCCCCTGGGCCCTCACCGACCGTAAGTTTGATATTTTTAGATATGTTAAAGCTCCGTCTATCACAACATACACAAAATCATCCGGTGTCATTTTTTTCTTCGGGACTGGTTTAAGCGGCTCATGTTTTAGCAAACGCCAAATAGCTTTTGCAAATCGTTCAGCTTCAAATGGTTTCAGTAAATAGTCCAAGGCATTCACATCAAACGCATGAATGGCGTATTGATCGAACGCCGTTACAAAAATAACATCGCAATTTATGTTTGTTTGTTTGAGCAAATCGAAACCGGTTTCACCGGACAATTCAATGTCGAGAAAAATGACATCCGGCTCATATTTTTCAATCAATTCGATGGCATCCGATATATAGGCTACATCTCCGATAACCTCGATTTCAGGATAGTCAGATAATAATCTAATGATTTCCGAGCGGATGAGCCATTCGTCGTCGACAATTAGCGCTTTTAAATGTTTCATTATTGGCTTCGATATTATTGCACGGGTTCGGTGCCAGTTTGCGCAAGAATCACGTTTGCTTACGAAAAAAAGACCACGAGGAGTAGGGTGGGAATTCTCATAGCGTTTGTCCCTGGTTATTTATTGTTTTAACGAAAATCATTTTTGTATACGCTCAAAAAGGATGGAAGTTCAGGAATCCTCGCTTTTCCCTTCAATATTGATCCGATACTTTTACTTCATATAGTTTAATGCGTACCGTCGTCGTTTGTCTCAGTAAGTGGAGTGCTGCTAGCTGGATCTTTTGCGCACCTTAGTACAAATCAGCGATTAATATTAACTATCACTCGCCTGTACCGCGTAAGCGCCGGACTGCCATGATCTGTAACAGCGAGGATGATATGCATTGTACCCATTCTGCCTTTCTTCGGTGCGACGAACCATGCGCTTGACATATCTGCATCGTTAATCACAACAGCATCACCGGTTCGTGCCGTTCCTAATGCAAACGTACCGGGTTCACCATAGACGAACCATTTATAAGAGAGATTGTCTCCATCCGGGTCAGTCGAACCTTCAGCGCTTAAATTAACACGTTCACCGGCTTTGGCATCCAGATGTTGATCGTGATTGAGTTTGGGAACAGGAGGGTGGTTTGCTTCTGCGTAGGGTTTTATTGTCCAATCCATCCGGGCTGCAAAATCATACTGAAAATGTTCGCGCCAACGCCAAATTGTTGCATGGTTGGTGGTATGCCATCTGCCATCATGACCGAAGACTTCATCCATTACGTTTGTCCAGAGGGGACGGGTTTCTGGTTCCAGGAACCATTTTTCAAAATGCGGCTGGTATAATTCATAACGTCCGCCCCAACCGCCCCAATCCGGGTGTTCGGGATCATTTAATCCATTCTCAATGAGAAACATAAAACTTGGAGAATCTCCCTCCATTAGATATTCCATATAGGGATACTGTTTTCCCAATGGTCCCTTTCTGCGGATATTTTTATCGAG
>JAFGJC010000082.1 GCA_016929305.1 candidate division CSSED10-310 bacterium
AGCAATACTGCCTTGATTTTTGATCATCTTATCAATAAAGCGAACTGGCTTCGCTGGGCTGTTAATGGTAAAATTCTGGGCACAAGACAGAAATAAATCAGCATAAGGCTGCCGTATTCTAAATGTTGTTTGCATTGAAAGAGTCTCCTGACGGCTTTTTTATGATCATTATTGAGCCCTGAATTCCAGTAAAAGGTCTAAATTGTCATTATCATCATGTTCAATGCGCAAGAGTATTGGTTTGGATAAATCAAGGCTGTAGATGCCAAGAATCGATTTGGCATCTAGAACCGTTCTATCTGAAACCAATTCAAACGAGCCATTGAACTGGCTGATCACACTGACAAATTTCTTAACCGACTGGCCACTGGCCAATTGGATGAACATACTTTTCATCTTCTGTATTTCCTCTTACTGTACTATACTTGATCATAAATCATTTCCAAACACATAGGCTATCAAATAATTCGGCTATATGTCAATTATTTATTGGAACTTTATTTTTTAACATCAATAACACGATGCAATTCGCGATACTGATGGGGAGTAACACCCATAATGGATTTAAACCTGGCCCCAAAATGGCTCTGTGAGTGAAAGCACAGATATGCAGCGATGGTTGAAAGACACTCATCTGAATATTTCAACATATTAGCTGCCGCTTCGATCCTTTTATTCCTGACGTAAACCATAACACCGACGCCTTCCTCTTCAGCAAAACGAACTGCCAGATAAGGCTTGCTGATCCCAGCTGCGTCAGCGACATCATCCAGCGTGAACGGCTTATTCAGATGATTGGCAATATAGCTCTTCGCTTTTTCAACATGCGAGGAACGACTTTGCCTACTCAAGATACTGCGCACTTCTTTCGCATAATCCAACTGGACGGTCAGGCTAAGCTCAACCATCTCTGGGATTGTCCGGCACTTCTCCAGACGCTGCAGATATAGATCTGACAATGCAAAGGCAACTGATGCATCCATGCCACTTTCGATGGCCGCACGGCAATAGAGTGAGACAGCCACGCATGTCATATATTCGAAATGCTTGAATTTATTAACAGCAAGCCGCCCCATGTGTTCTTCAAAAAGAGATACAAAATCCGTAACAACCGTTGAATTTTTAAGTGCAAGAATGCCTTCGACGTTGCCTTCTCGAACGAGCTTGATAAATTCGCGTTCATCGGTATAGCTCGTTCTGAAACGCTCGTGTTCCGAACTGGACATAACATAGGACTGATAGCTAGCGCTATATAGCAAATCTAGTTCATAGCCATGATTCAAAGTTATCTCATTGGCAGTCAGCATTTGACCGCTGTGGAAGAAAATGACACTGATCAGTGAAGTCAGCAAATCATTTAAACTGCAGTTTCTAAGCCGTGCCGCACCTAATGACATTTTGTGAAGACGGAAATAATCTGTTGTTTGCACGCCTGCCGTGTCGCCTAAATATACCGGTCCAAGAATGAAAAGTTTGCATTGTCCATCATTGAATAAACCGTATGCAACTACACCATTCTCAAATTCCAGACAAGGTTTTTCAAAATTGCGGACTTTATCGGCTAGTTGGTGGAGGAGATGCTGATCTGATATAAATGGATTGTTTTGATCCTTAAAACCATGACTGATAATCATTTCCCTTGAGTTGAGATCTGCGCAACTTATAGGAATAGCAGTTAATCGATGAATTAATTCGATCATGAAAAGCAGTTTATTATTCATTCGTTGCCTCCAAAAGTATTCAGTCAGGCATATTGTAACCCATCTAGTCAAACAAGTGAACCGTTTTTTGTGATATATTTTCAACTCCTGTGATATACCTTGTGAAAAAATGGATGTAAATTGGACTTGCAGATTGAATCATTTATAGAGGGAGAACTTATGAGCAAAGAAACTGATGTTCGTCCCATGCGGATCAGAACCACCTGGAAAAGAGATATCCGAATGTTCGGCGGTATTTACATGTTATTCCTGCCAGTCTTGATTTACTTCATTATCTTTAATTACTTGCCGATGTTTGGAATTGTCATGGCGTTTCAAGATTTCAAAGCTGTAAAAGGATATTTCGGCAGTCAGTTTGTTGGTCTCGAAAACTTTGTCGAATTCTTTAATAACCCTGATTTTCCAAGGATTCTGCGGAACACGCTTGTCATAAGCCTCCTCGGTTTGTTTGTTGGCTTCCCGCTGTCTGTATTGTTTGCGTTGCTGCTTAAAGAGATCGTCAGCACTCGCTTTAAACGTATTGTCCAGACGATCAGCTATATGCCTTATTTTGTTTCTGCCGTGGTAATTAGTGGATTAATAATCGAATTTGTATCATCAAACGGAATAATCACCAACCTGATGGTATTTCTGGGCGCTGAGCGCCAAAACCTGCTTCTGAATCCAAAATTTTTCTGGATGATCAATCTGATTTCCGATATTTGGCAAGGACTTGGTTATGGGTCAATCATTTTTATTGCCGCCATTACCAACGTCAGTGACGAACTGCACGAAGCGGCCGCTATTGACGGAGCTAATCGGCTGCGTCGCGTATGGCACATAACAATACCGGCAATTATGCCGACTATCATCGCCATTCTGACTCTGCGAATCGGTTTATTGATGTCGATTGGATTTGATAAGATCTTGTTGCTGTACAACCCGAGTATTTATGAAACTGC
>JAFGJC010000083.1 GCA_016929305.1 candidate division CSSED10-310 bacterium
CCAGTCACTAGGTCTTATCAATAAACCTAAAACAACCATTCCCAGCCATATTGACATGCTCTTGGATGCCTTTGACCAGATTACCTCCTTGATCAATTCGATAACAGATCCGATAGAATTATTGGAAAACATACTCGATGTTGCTATTCGCTTCGTCAACGCGGATCGAGGATTGATCGCTTTGATTGATAAAGATAATGAAACCCTCAGAATTGAAGCGATCAGGAATTTAGATGAAAAAACGTCAAAGGATGTGGCACAAATAAGCCAAACAGTATTATATAAAACATCAGCATCGGACATGGCGATCATGTCGGGAGATGCCCCTTCCGATTCCAGATTCAGTACTATAAAAAGCGTACGAGAATACAATATCTTATCACTCATCTGCATGCCACTGAGAATTAAAGGAAAATCAATGGGAGTTATTTATGTTGACAGCAGAAGAACATCAAACCTGTTTTCAGAAAGAGATAAACAATTTTTACAAGCATTTTCCAATCTTGCCGCAGTGGCTATCGAACGATCATATAAGTACAAAGAGCAGGAAGAAGAAAAAGAATTACTAAAGGAGGAAATTCAGGGGAGATATAGATTCAATAATCTCTTGGGAAAATCCAAAATTATGCAGGAAGTTTTTCAAAGGTTGGAAAGCATTAGTCGAACGGACACCTCCGTTCTTGTAACGGGAAGCAGCGGAACAGGCAAAGAGCTAGCGGCACGAGCCATACATTACAACAGTCATCGAAAAAATGGCAGATTTGTTGCTGTAAATTGCGCAGCAATACCAGAACATCTTGTGGAATCAGAACTGTTCGGTTTTACAAAAGGTGCTTTTACAGATGCACGTCAGGACAAAATCGGAAGATTTGAACATGCCAACGCCGGAACACTTTTCTTGGATGAAGTCGCTGAAATGCCGATTAATGTTCAAGCAAAACTTCTTAGAGCTATCGAACAAAAAGAAATTCAACGCCTGGGTGAAGATGATACCAGGAAAATCGATGTCAGAATAATTGCAGCCACAAACCGTGATTTGCGTATAGAAATACAAGAAAAAAGGTTCCGTGAAGATTTTTACTACCGACTTAGAGTTGCAAGCATTCGTATGCCCGATTTATCTGAAAGAATGGATGATTTACCTCTTCTCGCTAAATCTTTTCTAAACCTGTCCAGTAATAGAAACAAACGCTATTTTACGGAATTCGACTCAAAAGCCCTTGAAGCACTATTACATTACTCATGGCCAGGTAACATTAGAGAATTGGAAAATGCAATCGAAAGTGCAGTGGTTTTCGGTAACCCCCCAGTTATTCACCTCAAAGATCTCCCCCAAGAAATACGAGTTCCATTTGCCAAATCCGGCGGGATATATGATAAACCCGAACTTCAAAGTCTTGATGAAATTGAAGAAGCTCATATAAGAGCTATATTAACGTCGACCAACGGTAATAAACTCAAAACATGTAATATTCTTAACATTTCGAGACCAACTCTGGATAGAAAATTGGAAAAATTCAACATCACAATTAAAAAAATGCGACAAAAGTAAATATTTTGTTACACTGTAAGTTAATTTTGCAATATTTCCCCAAAGGCCCATTATATTGATGCTACAGCTGATTTTACAAAACTAATAGTAAAATTATTTAGCTTTATTAACAAAATCACTCCATTTCTGAACATAAAATAAAAATGTTTAAAGTATGATTTTCTATTTGTAATCAATAGGTTATAGATCATCCTAAAATTCTGGCACAAGAATCGCTGATTAGCTTTCATCGACTGGATATAATTCCAGAAAACTGCATTTTGTAATCGTTTAGCACAAGGAGAATGTCATGAAAGCTAAAGAAATGTCCAAATGTTTCATTTTGTGTTTGGTGATCTTTGGAATGGCTTTAAGTGTATGTGTCCCTGCAATTGCTGATCCTGATACTGATGAAGACCCACCGGTCGTCCCACCACCGCAGCCTGGAGGAGGAGGAACACCTGATGAACCTCCAATGACCCTGTGGAATTTCTGGATAATGTTATCAGCCGTCTTATAATTCCGCGTCAGATTTCTAAGAAAGACTGCCTTATTCGCTCAAATAAGTAAGTGATCTTAGTGTTGAAGAATAATATTCCAATATGATTTGACTGATACGACAAACATATTTTGATATTTCTTGACCATTACTTCAAAGTAAATTATGATTTCACATTGAGTTTAGCTGAAAACTTTTTAGCTCTGGCATGACAGAAAATGAAGATAATCGCCCACGGAGCAACAGATTTAGGACGTAAGCGATCGGTTAATGAGGATAACTATCGCATCTGTCCGAAATTGAAACTTTTTCTTGTTGCTGATGGAATGGGAGGTCATATTGCCGGGGAGATAGCCAGTCGTCTAGCGGTTGACATTGTTGCTGAAGCAATTCAGCATGAGCTTGCACAGACAGAAAACAATGATTATCGCGATCTCCATCCCGGACAACTCCTTGAAAAAACGGTACAGTTAGCCAATAGAAAGATATTAGAAACCGCAAGCAAGCGCCGCGAATTGGAGGGCATGGGCACAACTATAGTAGCAGCCATTATCCGCGGAAGAACATTGCATATCGCAAGTGTAGGCGACAGTAGAGTGTATCGTATTCGCGACAAGGAAGGACAATTACTAACGTTTGATCATTCCTGGGTAAACATGCAAGTAAGACTTGGGAATATGACCGTCGAGGAAGCGCGTTATCATCCGATGAGAAATGTTATAACTCGAGCATTGGGCACTCAGCGGCAGGTTGAAGTCGATATTATGGCACATCTGATCCGGCAGAATGATACGATCCTATTATGTACAGATGGCCTAAGTAACGTGGTACAAATAGATGAGATTGCTCAAATAGTTACGCTTTCCGGAGATGATATTGAAAAAGCAACGGAAGGACTCATTCAGCTTGCTAATGATCGTGGTGGAGATGACAATATTACAGCCGTCATTCTGAAATTCCAGTCGGTTGATTCAGAAGAGATTGATGACTACGACTTAGATGAAGAGACAGATCAAGACACTGAGATTATTCCCAAGGATAAACTAAGAGACAGACTATCACAGAGTCGGTTTCCACTTTGGCCACCATAATCTCATTAGATTACTAAGCACCATAAATGATAGTGGATTAAGCACATGAAATATCTTGTTACTGGCGGAGCTGGATTTATCGGCTCTCATTTAGTTGATCATTTGACCTCAAACAATCATGATGTGATCGTGTTGGACAATTTATCCACAGGATCCTTAGATAATCTCCATCATTTAAAGAAAAAGATCACGTTCATTGAAGGCGATATCCGTTCTTTTGACACCGTAAAAGAAGCCTGCACAAACGTTGATTTTGTGTTACATCAAGCCGCTTTGCCTTCTGTTCAGCGATCTATCGACTGTCCGGAAGAAACTAACGACAATAACATAAACGGTACATTGAATGTTTTAAGGGCAGCTCTCATTGCAAACGTCAAAAGAGTCGTCTTTGCCTCTTCCTCGTCAGTTTACGGTCATAATCCTGCGCTGCCGAAAACGGAATGTTTACCGACTGTTCCTAAAAGTCCATATGCGCTATCGAAGCTTGTAGGGGAGCACTACTGCCGACTCTTTTATGAGTTATATGGATTAGAGACCGTTTCTCTAAGGTATTTTAATGTTTTCGGACCACGGCAAAATCCTCGTTCCCAATATGCCGCTGTTATTCCAAAATTCATAAGCTCGCTTCTTAACAATATTGCTCCCTCTATTTACGGTGACGGATATCAGACAAGGGATTTTACTTTTGTAGATAATGTTGTCCAGGCAAATTTAAACGCCTGCTTACAACCGAGAATTGGAGGGGAAATTTTCAATATAGCATGTGGATCGCAGACTTCCATTAATCAGCTATTTGATATCATTTCGAAAATCATCTCCAAAAATCTTCAACCTGAGTATTTTGATAGTCGAGCTGGAGATGTCCGACACTCAACAGCAGATATATCAAAAGCAAAAAGTATTCTGGCTTACTGCCCAAATATTGCCTTAGAAATCGGTCTGGGAAAAACGATAAATTACTATTCATCAATCAATTCTGAAAAAAAATGAAGATTGACCGGAATATATTGGGTAATCGCATAATTAAATACCTAAGAATTGTCTATTCATTTATATTTTTTAGTGTGCTGACAATTCAAAGTAATGTTTACTCCCGAAACATCAACTTAATAGACCGATTCGACTCCGCTGAAATATACAGCGGAGAAGAAATGATCATGTTTAATGATGACTTCTCAATCAAGCAATACCTTGGAGAGGGCTGGGATTTATCTAAACGGCAGAAAGAAGATAATTTTCCCTGGCCATGCCTGACAACAAAAGGTTATATCAATTTAAATTGGTCTCAAGCGCTCGATCGGAGAATTGCGATCAAGCTTCTCAATGTGAATCTTAAAACAATTAAAGACCATATAGAGGTTACACTTAATGGTCATCCGGTAATCTCGATTCCTCCAACAAATCAAGTGGGAGGACTCGAATACTTCTTACCCTCAGCTTATCAGGAAAAAGGTGCCAATAGCATTGGTATACAAGTGACCACTGATGATAACAAGCGAATCAATACATCTGACTATATTGCCATTCACTCAGTTATAATCACACATGGTGCTGCATTGAAAGCGCCAGTAACAATAGACCATCAAATAAGACCCAGTGTGATGCTGGCATCTCCCATTTCAATAAGATTTCCTGTTTTACTGAATAAACCTCACTATTTGGAAATGAGTTATGGTTTTATAGAAGCGAGTATGACACACCATCAAATACCTCTTTCTTTTATCGTTCGTATTCAATCCAAGTCCAGTAATCATTTGATACGTCAATATTCGTTGACATTTTCATCCGATGAATTAACCACTACATGGACTAAAAAAAGATTTATCATTCCATCCGTGCCGAAAGAAGAAGCTTATGTTTCCTTTGAATTCCGGTCTAACGAGGAAATGCAATCCCCCGTTTATTTTGTCATCAGTGAATGCCATTTGTTTCCCCAAACAGAAGAAATAGCTTTCCCTGCTGACAAACTGTCAACTGATATTCTTTTCATCACCGTAACATCTTTAGGTTCAAATACTTTAGCGTGTTATGGTAATGATCAAGCGAAAACACCTTTCCTGGATCGAATGGCTAAATTGGGATTTCAGTATTCCGATGCGATGTCGCCCACCAATTTCGATCGGGGTACGATCATGGCTATTGCCTCGGGAAATTTCTATAAAGATCTTGAAATTCAAGAGAAAAACAGTCAGAACCCACCTCTGGGATTATCCCTTCCAAAAATTTTCAGGAATAATAATTATACGACATCCGCCATTTTGAATGGTGGAGAACTCGATGCAAAAATATTCTCTAATATTGTCGGATTAGAAAGAATTTATTTATCCAAACCATCTCTACAAGAATTGGACAAATTATCATCCCTGCTTTCGTCGGTATATACAAGTCAAGCATCACCGGTAAATCCTTCTTTTGTATGGATTCATTTAAATATTGATGCAATAACCTTGAACGAAAAAATCCAATGTTTCCACCCTTCAGATTATTACCCCGATCCCATTGATGTCGGGAAAATGAATTTACCGCAAAGCGATATCAACAGATTAATTAAATTACTTCCTGACAATTCCGATCTTCGTGTCTATTTATCATTAAAAGACTCATTAATAACGATGACAGACAAACTGATTGAGTCGTTAGTATATTTGCATCGAGATTTACGAAATTCAAAAAAACTACTGATTTGTGTGACGGCTACAAATGGCCTGATACGATCACCGTCAAACAATATTTTTTCAAATGATTCGTTATGTCAGGAAGTAATCAGCGTGCCTTATCTCTATCTTTATATCACAGATCAACCATCGATCCCCGCTATCGAATCAAGTACTTTCATTATAAACTCAATCGGAAACAACATGTTCAAACAATTAAATAATTTCGCATTTGAACAATGGCCAGGAGTTAAAGAGCCAAACACAGACACGACACCGCTCTTGTTTTTTTCAGAGCATGGTACACGTCGAATTGTCGCACATCGACAAAACAACTGGAAAATGATCTATTGTTTCAGTGAACCGTACTACCGAATATCAAATGAGAATCTTTTCAATCTTGGTGATGATCCGGGAGAAAATTTAAATGTCTTGAGTCAGTTTCCCGCCATCGGAGCGCAATTGAAAGAGAACATTATACGCTTCGGACAGACAAGCCAACTCTATCCAACACCAAAACCCGGAATAAGGGATGAAGCCAAGGAAGTTCTGGAATCCTTAAATTATACGGATTAGTATCCTCGATTTCATTCAAGAACTACCACGACGACTCTTCTGTTCGCTCTCCTTCCCTCTGGAGTGCTATTATCAGCGATCGGCTCTTTTTCTCCGTAACTGATGACATTCATTTTATGAAGCGGAATACCGGATGATGCTAAATACCTATAAACAGACTCCGCTCTTCTTTGACCGATAAGTTGATTATAAGCTTCATCACCTGAAGCATCTGTGTGACCCTGTATTTCTATGAAAACTGGTTTATTTTCAATTTTTATCCTAGAGACGAATTCATCGAGTATTGCCTGACACTCATTTCCTAATTCCCATTGATCTAATCCAAATTTACATCGATCTTCAGATAATACGATCTCATATAGAAATTTACCTTTTGCCAATTGTCCCGCTTCTTCAGCTCTTTCATATGCCTCCCTTGTAGTAACCGAAAGCTCAGCAAGCTGATTTTCATGTTTATCGATCCTGGACTCGTTCATCTCTATCTCCGTCTCAAGGCTTGTTATCCTCTCGTCACGACTTTGCATTTCCGTTTCAAAAACTCGATTGGAAACGCATCCAGATATCAAGACTAGCGAAAGAAAAATAGCTATCACATAACTGATTGTTTTCATTTAAAACCTCCAAAAGAAAAATGATCTTTTTATTATAACCGATCATATTCTAGTTATCCACAAAGTAACCTTTCCTTGCTCTAACCGTACATCTCCATTTTTTACATTTCACAGTAATCTTGTGCTCGCCTATCTGTTCGGAATAGTTTGAAATAAACCCCATGAGATATTGATTTTCCAAATCGCGAATCATGTTATCAAGCGCTGATTGAATTTCTGCGGAGCTTTTAACGTGAAAAAAGCGCCCTCCGGTTTCTTCCGACAATGTTTGCATGGCTTTTAAAGCAGTGAGCTGATTTTTTTGTGGAGCAACAGTCTCCCCTTTTAAAGGATCGATACCAATTGAATAAATCGGAAGATCAACAGCTCTTGCGGATTCGATAGCTTCATGAAGTGTCATTTCACTCGCATTGTCCATTCCATCAGAAATCAACAAAAGACATCTTTGAAAAGTTCCTTGAATTTTTGAATGTTTGGGAGCTTCTATCACAGCATCTCTCAATGCTGTTTTGCCAAAGGCGCGAACCTTCCACAAATTTTCTATAATTGAATTCTTAGAACTCTCAAAATTTGCAATTTCTTCCAATTCGCCATCCGCAAAAACAACTAGCTTAATCCGATCCTCTGGATGCAGCACATTGATCAAAATTTCAATCGCGCCCTTTGCAGCAGATATCTTATCCAATATTCGCATACTTCCGCTAACATCCAAAAGAATCAGTATTTGTTTAGGGAGACCTCGTGCATTTTCGAAATAAGCTATGTTTTGTAAAACACCATTTTCGTATATTTCAAAATCTTCTTTTTCAAGACCAAACACAGTTAGACCTCGATGATCCGTAACCGAAGCTGTGATGTGTACAAGAGAAACAGTGATTTGAACTCTATAATCCATATCCTTCGGCTGAGATCGGTCTTTTGCTTCCAGTCTAAACAGAGTTGTCAGGAATATTATTATTCCAAGGATTAAAGTAATCTTTTGCGTTTTTTCAGGTAACATTGCTGTTTTTACTATAATTTAGGTCTGTCATTTCACCAATCTTGCAAAGAAAATTATCATAACATATTCCAATCAACTCATAAATATCAGATAATGTTGAGGATGAAGATCAGATATTTAACTCCGAGTGACTTGAATGACTTATTTAAACTCTGGGCTGCTGCTGAACTTGAAATTCGCCCGAGGGGAAGGGACTCGAAGAAATCGATAAAACAGCAGATGAAAACTGCTCCCAAGGCGTTTATTGGTTGTTTCGATGAAAATGTATTGATTGGGTCGGTGTTAGCTACTCATGATGGAAGAAAAGGATGGGTGAACAGAATCGCAGTTCTTCCAGCCTATCGGCGTAAAGGAATCGCAAAAATGCTTGTTGATCATGCGGAGAAAGTCCTAACTGATCAAGGAATCAGTATATACGCAGCACTGATTTATTCATACAATACTGCTTCTGAAAAACTTTTCGAATCGCAGGGCTATGAGAAAATTGAAAAAATAAACTATTTTCGTAAACGCAGAAATGAAAACATTTAGTAAACTCCAAATACTCAAGAAATCGATTTTTCAGGTAGTCAAATAATGAAAGCAGCTATTCTCTGGGGATTATTCCTAATTTTTGCTTTTCTTGCCTTTGCGAGTTACATGCGAATTACAGTAATACTCAGAGCCATCGACAAACAGGCTAATCGTGAAATTGAGAGCCGCGCTCAACTTCAAGATAAACTCAGAGCTTACAGAGACTGGTGCCGTGAAAACGATAGCTATCCTTTCCTTTTGATACTCTTTGCTATATCCGTTGTTGCTGCTGTAATCTGCTGGATTCCCTTGCCTTGGCTAATATACACTTAGGTTATTTTCAGACACCAAATTCCAACCGGAAAAAACGCACTGGATCATCCCAATAAACCTGATTTACATAATTCAAATAATCATCCTCAATTTTTAAAATATTGTAATTGCTCTTACTGCCCGAGATGAAATACTCAGCGTGCCGAATGTCCATTAATAAGCGTGCATATTCGTTGTGAAATATTTCCTTTAGAGTATATTTTTCAGCTAACCATCGGCAACTTTCCAATATAGATAGCGCTTGAACCTGTTTGTCCGGTTTTTGTAAAAGTGCTTTTGCACACCGAATCGATAACTGCCATCTGGACAGAATGTGGTTAGCTGTTTTCAATTCATCCAGCAATTCTTCGATAGATAATTTCTCATCATCAAACCGAGCAAGATAATCGTGTTGGATTCTTTCTGGTATTAACGACACCGAAGCATTGCTTTGACTTGGAATACTTCTTTGGGAAATGGCAGATTCAACAGGTATTTTTATATTATCTTCGTGAGTCTTCTCGAGCCATTGGAGTACATCAGATGAAGCGAAAGGAGTACCGTTTGCAAATGAAGACTCTGTAATCTTATGATCCATTCTTTTTACAAATTGGTACAATTCGGCAAATATAGTTTTTTGAACGTCAAACCAGGAAAGCTCTCCAGCTAGATGCCATAAAAAATAATGAAGATCTAACCAGAATGCCATTCCAGGATTGCCAAACATCTTCTCAAACTGAAGGATCAATTTGTGGGAATCAAATTGCTGTCCTTCAGACTTATTTTTCATGATCAATTTAACCGAGCTGACATCTGGTGGACATGGAAGAACCGTTTCTTTTGCTTCCGTTTTATTGGCGGGACGTGGAGGTGTTTTTATTATGTCTGCCCAGATCAATTTACGGTCAAGGATATACGGAAGCGGATCTGATGGATTTAACACTAACAAATTTTGCGTTAGATTAAACAGTGTTTTGACCGCTTCTTTTTTAGTTTTGAATTCTAATGACAACTCTGGTGATATTTCAGCCTTTCGAGGAGCTGTAAGCTGCGATTTTTCAGATGCCGATTGTTTTTGACCGCTAGAGGAAACATTTGTATTTTTTGTTTTTTCTGTATCTTCGGATAATTTTGCCATGGAAGTTTCTTTTTGGGAATCAGATTTGGGAGGACAAATGATATCCTTAAACAGATCTTTATAGTCTGCTACAAGTTCCGGTAATTCAATGAATTTTTTATCCAGTTCTGTTTCCATGTCTATCTTTTCATTTACAATGGAGACAAGAGATTCCAGATTATCGGGCAGTGCAACCCATTCCTTAGCTTCCTCAACGCTGATGTTTCTTGGATTTTCGGAAAGTTGTGATCCTTTAGTGGCTAGTGAATACTGAAAATATTCACCAAACCAGTTGAAAGCATTTGCCTGAAGTTTGCTGCGCTTGGGAAATAAGGAATCGAATGATGATTCAATAATATTGTTAAAATATTCCAATCCCTTATTCAGACCCTGAGGTCCGAATCGGTTATACAGAGCAGCAGTGAAGAAACACATAATCTGGATATCTTTTGAAATCTTCTCCAACAAAACAACGCAATGATCTAATATTTCCTCCCAAACCGCATTTTCATTGATATCTCCTGCAGCTTTAGCCATGCCAGGCGTGAAATACATTATCTTTTTTCTTACTGCCTGATAATCTTCCTGATTTCTTGGTATTTCATCACCAAAAATAGATGTCGGGGAAATTGGTTTTGCTACACGATCTAAGTACTCTTTTAAACCCGCCATTAAAAACCTCCTAAGATCATTTCTTGTACTTTTTCAGAACCGATTTAGCCTTTATTCTGACTTTGTCAGCTGGTGATAATTTAAATTTAAATTTTTTCAATGATGATTTTAACGAAGGCTTGTCAGGTTTTTTTGATGAAGTCAAACAATTGTTTTTCTTTGATTTTAAATACTTTTTCGGATTTTTTGCTTCTGTTGATGTTGAAATTTTTTTCTTGATGTAATTGTCAGATATCTTCTTTTTTCCTTCTGACAGGCATTTATTACATATCGGTTTGAATTTCGGATATTTGTTCTCTTTTAAAACATCCCAGCCACCTTCTTTTAACTGACGAAAACGATCGCGATGTATTTCAACCTCCATGCATTCCGGACATCGATAATTATCACCCTTTTGAATACTTTTGGAGTAAAACAGTTTATCTAAACTCCAACTGGAAAATATACTTTTATTGTCAATCATTTACGGCAGTTTCTTCCTTGGCAGAAGATTCTGTCTGTTCACTCATCATGCCAACTCTAACCCTGCTATCGTGAATACCGAGAATCGCGGTTGTAGGTTTTATACCTGACTCTTTAACTTGAAGAAACGTTTTTGCTAATTTTGGAAGGACATCTTTCTCTATAATTTGATTAATTAAACGAGCACCGACATTAACGCTTTCACATCTATCCAAAATGTATGTAATGAAATCTTCCTCCCACACCACATCAATTTGACGGCGTGACAACAATCGGTGTTGTAATTTCGTCAGCGTCAGTTGAATTATCTTATTCAATGAATTCAATTCAAGAGGTAGAAAGGGTACAATTTTCATGCGATTTAGCAAAGCTACAGGAATGTGTTGTTCAGCGTATTCCCTCAAGCTCTTTGTAATTGTTGGTATTTTATCTGAATCAATTTTTCGCTTTTGATTCTCAAACCAATCTAACAATATATTTTCACCAATATTCGAAGTTAAAATTATGAGTGTATTTCTGAAGTTAATGGGTTTTCCTTCACCATCCCTCATTTCACCTTTATCGAAAACCTCATAAAACAACTCCCAAACTTGCCTGGCAGCCTTCTCGATTTCATCGAGTAATACAACAGAATAAGGTCGTTGACGAACCGCCTCCGTCAAAACTCCTCCTTCGCCATACCCGACATATCCTGGAGGTGAACCGATCAGACGCGAAACAGTGTGCGATTCAGAGTATTCAGACATGTTGATTTTACAGAGATGATGCTCACCTCCAAAAACGAATTGGCTTATCATCTCAGCCAAATATGTTTTGCCGGTACCGCTTGAGCCAAGAAATAGAAAAACACCTATAGGAGCATCTGGATCATTTATACCTGCCTGATAATTGGCAAGTGCATCACAAATCTCATCAATAGCATGATCTTGTCCTTGTATTGATGTTTTTAATTGTTCGGGAAGCATCCGTATAATCTCGCCACTTTGCGCTTCGACACGTTCAATGGGGATACCAGTCAGGTCGCTAACGACAGTTGCAACAATACTTCGATCAACTTCCGTTCGCAGTAAAGGTTTTGATGCCTGAACTTTTAACAGATCGGAGAGTGTTTGCTCAGATTTATCTTTGAGGCGCTCCAATTCCGAATTTGCCTGAAACATTTGATCGGATAAATTTGGATCGTTCACTGGGTTTAATTGGAGTTTCTCGATCATTTCACTTTGTACAAGCATTTCCTGTCTTGTTATCTGCAAATCATCGATTAACGATTTTTCCTTTTGCCATTTCTCGTTTAATGATTTGAGTTTGCTTTCAGCTTCATGTTTCAGACTTAATTTCTGCTCGATTAATTTTTGCATTGCCGGTCTACCTTCTTGCATCTCAAGTTTCAACGAGCCGATAGCCTTGTCGAAATCAATGATTTCTCTTTCGATTAAATCTATTTCTGAAGGTTTACTCTCCATGATATTTTTAATTCGAGCTCCTGATGTATCAATTAGATCAAAGGCAACATCCGGAAGAAAACGTCCGGCAATGTACCGGCTGCCAAAATCGACAGCAGCAATTAATGCTTCATCCAAAATTCTCACGCCAAATGTTTTTTCATAACTTTCCTTCGAGCCACGCAAGATTTTCAAAGCATCATCTACAGAGGGTTCGCTGACAAGGATTGGTTGAAATCTTCTCTCTAATGCAGGATCTTTCTCTATGTATTTATGATATTCAGACCAAGTGGTAGCTGCGATAGACCTCAATTCACCCGCAGCTAATGCTGGTTTTAATAGATTAGCCGCGTCTCCAGCACCCGAACTGCCCCCGGCACCAATCAAATTATGAGCTTCATCAATAAAGAGAATTGTCAATTGTGTTGAAGTGCGCACTTCATCAATCAATTGTTTAAGCCGATTTTCAAATTCACCCTTGACGCCAGCTCCGGCCTGTAAAAGTCCTAAATCGACTTCAACGAGGCGAGCATTTTGAAAGCTGCGTGGTACGTCCTTTTTCACAATTCTATGAGCCAAACCATGGACAATAGCTGTCTTCCCAACTCCAGGTTCACCCACCAGGATAGGATTATTCTTCTTTCTACGTGCAAGGATATCAAGAACTTTTTGAACCTCGTGATCTCTGCCGAATACAGGATCGATGTTACCATTTCGAGCCAATTCAGTAATATCACGGCAATATTTACTGATAGCTTCTGCGACACCAGTAGATCCAACCAACTCGGGTATTTGAGCTGACTGGTCCTTAGCTTTATCGGGATCCGTTTGAATCTCTGCCTCTTTATTTTCCGAAGAAGCTTCAATTACTGAGGGATATTCCATTTGTAACTCAGAGAGATTGATGGGTCGAAGCAAGCGCAGTAAATAGCTGTCATCATCTTCATTTTTCGACAAATAACTGACAAGAAGATTTCCGGTCCGGATTTTTTGCTGCCGCCATTTACTTGCATGACCCCAAGCACTTTCGAGAGCATGGATCAAACTCTGACTAAGAGCTGTTTGCCCTGCCGATGTTTTACGCGGAAGACCTCCTAGAGTTCTCCTCAATTGCAATTTAACCTGTTCCATCGGGACATCAAAATAATGAAATATCGTATGTACATCACATGGTTCACCACCAATTACAGCGTACAAGACATGTTCAAAATCCGTTGATTCATGGTGTCGCAGAGTGGCATCTTTAACACCTCTAAGCAGCGCATTCGCTAATGTTGGAGTGCACAATCTTAATAATCTTTTAAGATCTTTAGATTCCGCCATGATTATACCCCCTCGTCATGTAATGTTACTTTCAACTATTATATTATTTCGATTATTAACATATCTTAGTTTTTCTATGCTGCAAACTGTGCTATCCGGTTTTCGCCATCTAACAATTAAAGGCGTATCTCGAGTCTCAGCTTTGATAACTGTCGCTAATCCCAACCGGCTATATTGGTTTCCTAAATACCACTTCATTTTACGGGATTCTTCAGCATGTATCTGCCAGGTTATTTCATATCGCAGGTGAAAAGGCGTATAAAGATCCAGCATCTTCAATAAAACACGATGTTTATCTTGACCAGGTAAAAAACTATTGTATTCCTCCAGTGTCAATGGTCCCAAAAGAAGACAGTAATGCATAGAAATATCACGGATTTCTTTACCTATTATAAAATCCGATCCCAATCGATTGGCACTTGATCCAAGCATTGTGCAAGCATCATCGCTTAATGTAATCTGAAACATTTTATTTTGCTGGATCTCCACACCCACTTTAAATACATCTGAAGCGAATTGCTTTAAACCCCAAACAGATCTTGTCGGATGGGCCAGATAAGAAACTTGTATCGCATCTAAAGGAATACTTAGTAAATTGCGATCCAAACCACAACAAGCTAAAATATTAAACTGGTCATCTTTGTGTTCCTTTTCAACTCTGTCGATCCTTCGAGGAACAGCCCAAATTCTATACAGATATTGGTAAATCCTATCATTTATTAATTCCAACAAACCAGCTAAATTGTTGCCGACAACATCATCTGTAGAAATTAAAAAGTTGAAATAGAAGGGTAAGATGGAACTCGGACCGTATAATCCCAGAAAATTAACAACCAGGGATGAATATTGACCTAAATCACGCTCATCTTGCTCCGAAATATTATCAAAATCAGCATATTTAAAGCCCTCAACAAGTTCATCAAGATTGGTGCCAGGGAAAAATCCTCCACGACGAGGAATCACCCTTAAATCCTTACCGAGTTTATAGCCAATTGAGTTAAGTACGGATACAGCAGAATAAAAATCATAAGTTCGAATATTGGAGCGGAGCTCTTTGAAATTAAGTTTTGTTATATTCATACCAGTTTGCGCGAACCCGAATAAGGTTTCCATAGATTCAATTCATTTTTCTCGGAGTCTAGTAGGACAGTTTTAACTGAAACTTTTGAATTAATAGAAATATATTCTGTCAAATAAGCATGAACTATATCAAAAAAAGCCAGCATTTTCCCTCGACAACCTCTAAAAACATTATCTCGGATATGAAAAATAAATTCCTGACCATTTATGGGAAGCCTTTTATCATAAAATCGTTTTGTGGTTACAATCACTTTCTCAATGGATTCTTCATACACAGAATTACCAGGTGTCGGTTTCGGATTCAGCAATTTAAGAAGTTTCTTTAAACCTTCGGAAGTATCCACAGACTGATAATTCATTGCCATTATTTCAACAAGAAACCATCTCAAATGCGAGGGATCTATTGGAGTAATATATGGAGTTGGCGGAAAAATGTTATGACATGTCATTGTTTCCGGTGTTCCGCGGTTAATCCGCATTTCAAGAAGAAATTCATTGATATCAGTGTCCGACCACAAAGCTTCCGCATGAAGCGTATAATATTTTGAACGATATAGCGGTGTTGCATTTCTTAACACAAGATATACATGCCTTAATTCAGTTCCGTTTTCTTGTTTATCAAGTTCATACTCCAATGAATAGGATGGTTTCAATAAATCACCATCAGGTAAATTTCTGGAAGTGTGAAATAGGTTAAATGGTTCAATTTCGGATTCCCATTTTTGTCCGGGTGCTTTTAAAAATACATTCTCGATACTATGGATAGTTGCTGAATCCCCGGATGGATTCATTTCATCCAGAAGCAAGCGGAAACGTCTTGATTCCAAATTCGTTGAGATTGATCGGCATTTATCTTTGAATACGTTAACTACTGGTATGCAGTGTAATTTCAGATTACTTGTTTGCCAGTCAAAGTTTGGTTTTTCCTTCCTTTTAAAGGGTATGATAATCTTAAACTCAGAGGCATCGAAATCATTCAGTTTATTCAATCCGTCGATTTCAATCATCATAAAATAAGAAGGTATCAGGAAAAATTCCTGAAGAATCCTGAATCCAGGGAAAACATTGCGAGGATAAGGGAATACGGGTGATTTTGATAGAGGAAACGGGATGTAAAATACTGCTTTGCAAACCTGATTCCAATCATTACCTTGTTTTACGAGAATTTCACACACAGACGAATTCTGATCTGTTCGATACTTAAGGTCTTCATATGCTGAAAACATCGCGTATTCATCGGGATCATAGATCTGTATTGGAAGAGGTTGATCAAAATTCAGATCTTTACACATTGCTCCGCCAGAGGTCTTAAATAGTAGTTGAAGAGACCATGCACCAAAGTCATAAGATGTTGACACATTTACTAATTCCATAGGATTCACAACAGCTGAAGCTTGGGCTCTGTATTTTATTTGTTTTGAGCCAGAACGTTTACTCTCAATCCACTCAGTTTCTAAAACCGTTCCTTTTTCAAGTTTTTGGGGGGAGGTAGTTGTCGGTCGCAATTTTAGTTCCACCATTGACGTTGAAGGAACTGGTGATAATATCTGTGGCCAAAACAGTTTCAGTAGTTCCGAAGCAAGATGGTTTTGGCTGATATCCAACGCCATGTGCAATTTTGCGCATAAAAAAGCACTTCCTTCCAATATTCTGTCTACATGAGGATCCAATCGACCTGTTTCAAGGAAAAACGGCATTAAATTGGGATATGCTTTTGCAAATTCCCTACCCCTTTCTTTTAAATAGTTGATTTCTTCTCTGTAATAATCTTCAATATTTCGTCGTCGTTCCATGTAATGTCTTTCCTGATCTGTTAATCAGCTTCCTCAATCTGGCCGTCAAGTCTTATTTTATACTTGAAATTCAAACCCATTCCACGCGGATCCGATTTCAATACAGCCTTGATATTATAAATAGCAACAAACTCAGACATCCGGATATCCGGATTTTTAACGTGAGTCACTTCAACAGATAATATCCTTGGTTCAAATGTCCGTATCGCCTGCTCGATTTCCTTCTGAATTAGTTCTGTTAACCCGCGTTTCCCTTCCAAAGACGGAAAATCGGATAATCCATATTCCGGAATGTGGGGAAGAAGTTTTTTTCGTGAATTTAACAATCGTGTCAAATTCTCATGAATGCTGTAAATTTCATCCATTGAACTGGGTTGATAATTGGGATTCAGTGTTTGAAATAAATCCATTTTATTCCCCGGAATAAGGTATCAATTAATTTGTACCATACTTCCCTGAATCTGCACAATTCCCATTGCTCGAATCGTAATAGATACACCACTAATTTCGATATTACCTGCTGGATCAATTTTTATTGTTCCAGCTCCCTGTGTTATTTTAACATCTCCTCCACTGGAACCCTGGATTGTTATTGCTTGTTTTCCTGTCACATTCATCTGACCATCGCTGGTAACCGTTGTTTTTGCTCCTGAGTTAAGAGTGAAATCGTTTTTCGACTTGATTGTCGTTTTCAACTTGGATGTTGACGAAACATTACCTTTTGCCTCTACAATAAGATCCTGTTCCGTTTTTGTTGTGATGGTTTTTTTAATATTCACATCCATTTTACCTTGGATACTCTCAATTTTTATCTGATGCCCGCCAGAACCATGATCCAAGCTGATATAATTCTGTTTGTCTTTAGTGAATAATTCGATTTTTTCACTGCCCGATTTATCTTCTAGTATGATTTTATGCCCGAAGGGCGTAAATATAATGTTTTGATATTTATCTTCCGGTAATTTTACGGGTGGTATATTGGAGGCGTTATGAACTGATCCGATGACCAACGGCCTATCGGGATCCCCATCAATAAAAATAACCAATACTTCATTTCCGGCTCGCGGCATGAAATGATGTCCCCAATTGGCACCGGCATAGGTTCGTGCAATCCTCATCCAGCATGAGGATTCCTCATCGGAAGTATCCGAGATGTCCCAATTCAAACGGACCTTGATGCGACCCAATTTCTTGTCATCAGTGTAGATTTCTTCACCTGATGGACCGGTTACGACACCCGTGTGAACCCCACCGATATAAGGTCTGGGAGTTTTTTTGGGTGGTCGAAAAGTTACTGATGTTGGGAAACATTCAATTACATTGCTGTAATGATGGTCTTCATACTTATGCTGAACATTGCGAATAACGTAGTCACGGTTGTAACTTTCTCCAGGGTAATCCTTTAAAGTAAAAACGCTTCCAGCTGCAACAGATCTGCAGGTTGTCTCCAATTTAAGACTTTTTGCATCAGCACACTTTGCCTCAATAGATTTCTGAGCTTTTTCCTCACCTTCTTTAGCATTTGTATGTTTGGAGTATACTTCATAAATAACACCCAGAGCTTTTTTTTCAGAGGTTGATTTCTCTTTCATTAGAGTATCTTCTGGTGTTAAATAGTTATAATCCTTTATAAGAACCTTCTCGATAACGGAAGCATGAGAAAATTCCAGCGCAGTGACTGTTTCGGGTATTGGCTGATACAAGCCTTCGCCCGGATCCCATGCAAATGTCTTCAATGGATCGGTTTTCGGCAAGGAATCGATATCATCCGTTAGAATAACGCGATCTTCCTTTTGATCGATGTAGAAAAAATAACCATCTTCTTCCGACAACCGTGATATAAAATCATAATCTGTTTCTTGATATTGAACACAAAACTCTCTTTCAGGAGGATCAGATGTAAGTTTGAAATCACATGCGATACTGGCTTTTTCGAAGATTGCTTTAATAATATCCGGACTGCTCTTTTTTTGAAAAATATAGGTATTATTGGACCGTGTTAGAGCCCATAACGTTGGACAAAAATGGAAGGTATATAAAAACTGGTTTTCTTCATCTGCATGGACTTCCACCTTGGTTATTATACCCTTCATCTCCCGGCCATTCTGCATGATCTGTGGATTATCATCTTCATGACAATCGAAAACAATCTGAGCTGTTTTATGGATGAATTTTTCAATATCCAGATCGCTTTCGCGAGATGAGATCACCGCAATATGCTCAGGACACTCATGTAATCCGTCTTCGGAATGCCATGCTTCCAAGGTGTATTCGACACCCTCCAACTCTTCCGCAAAAAATCGTATTGTTGCGATATTAGATGGGAAAGCCATTAAACACCCTCACTTTCCTCCCAGATTTGTTTAAGAATTTTTGAAGTGTTAGGAAAATCGCAAGGAAATATCACCTGCTAAAAAGACTAATAAAAAGGAATAGGTCTCGGTTTAAGTAAACCGAGACCTCTTGATACTATCTTTCCTCTGTCCAGGAATCCGATTTTTCGATATTATCAGGCAGCCATGTCCAGGTAATTTTACGATATTTAAATCGAACACGTTCCATGTGTTGCATATCAGGATGTTGATGACAGTTGAGCATGAAAGGTTCTATTGAAACAACTCTCACCATCTCCATTTTATGTTCAAAGTAATTCTCCTCCGCGCCTGTCGCCGTGTCAATTCGATACCAGGATAGGGCAACTTCCGCAATCTCTTTTCCGTTAACCAAAGCCTCATAAAGAAGAGGGCTGGCTTTATCGAATACTTTCACAATTTCGAGAGCGCCATGCCGCCGGTTTCCAGTGATGCTTCCATCTAATTCATTAACCGGCAAATGGACAGAATGATTGAAAGCTATCACTTCAACAGTTTCTTCGCGACCAGTAACCTCCACCGATCCTGGAATGCCATCTAACTTTAAATATGCCACCATTCCCATAACTATTAACCTCCCTTTGTGGTATACACCACCTTTGCGTCTGAAAAGCTATACTTCAGACTTTTGTTACTCATTAGCTATATCCTACACTCTACTCAAGTAATACGATTATAAATGCTTCAGCCACTAAATCACTAAGATCTCTCTTTAGGCAATTTCGTCGTTAATGACAATCCAGCATTGATCCCCTCCAATTGAATGTGTGGCACCACGAAAATTTTCATATCGTAATATCCCGGATTGTCAGCAAGTTCGAAAACTTGAACTTCCGCTTTTCTGAAAGGATACTTCGCTTTAGCTCTGGCATCTGGATTGGGATCTGCACTGACATACTGCTTGAGCCACCGGTTCATCTCTCCTTCAATACCCTCACGAGTGACTGTTGCTCCGATTTTATCCCTCATATATTGCTTTAGATAATGTGCTACTCTTGAAACAGCAAGCATATATGGCAGCTTGGCTGTTAAGCGAGCATTTGCGGTTGCCTGATCGTCATCATAGAGTTGCGGTTCCTGAATGGACTGACCACCAAAAAATACTGCATAATTCGAATCCTTGGACCAAACTAATGGAATAAAGCCACAATCAGAAAATTCCTTCTCTCTAAAATCTGGAATGGCAAATTCGGTCGGAATCTGTTGTTCCTCAATGCCATCGATCTCAAAAACGTGGAGCGGTAAATCGGAAACCTTTCCACCAGATTCCACCCCTCTGAAATAAACACCCCAACCTGTTTTTTGAAAGCTTTCGATCATTTTGGATGTGAGTGCAACTGCCGTATTCCCCCATAAATACTCATTTGGACCATCAACAGCTTCTTTGAAATTAAACGTTTTTATTTTCTGATTCATAGGATCAAAAGGATTTCGAAGCTGAAAGCGTGGCAGCGTTAAAGCAATGTAATTGGCGAAGTCTTCTTTTCTAAACTCGCGCCAGGCAGCAAATTTTTTCTGAGATAAAATTCGGTTGATATTCTTTACGCGATCCAACTCCTCAGCGGTCCGAAAACCAAAAAACTTGGGTCCGACGGAAGAAATAAACGGTGCATGTGCAGCAGCGGAAATTTGTCCCATATGCCGAAGGAATTTAATATCATCATCGTTATTCAGTATTTCATAGTCACCGATAATTGCAGCGTATGGTTTACCTCCCAAAATTCCATATTCATCCAAATATACACGTCGGAACAAATCCGATTGCTCAAGTGATAAAGCATTATCAGCATCATCCAAAATTTCATCCTTGGTGACATCAAGTATTTTGATTTCGATATTCTTTCGGAAATTTGTTCGACGAACTAAAAACTCAACGGATCGCCAAGCAGACTCAAGAGATTGAAATTTGGGATGATGAATGATCGCCGAAACTTGTTTAGAAAGAAATCGATCGATGACTTCAATCGCCGAATCAATATCACTTGTCCGCAGACGGGCATCAGCATCTTTGCTTTTGTCAAGATTTCTCAAAAGAACATTCAGACTGGCAAACAACATATCTCCTTCAGTAAAGGTTTCGGGGGCTTCGAGAACATCCGTTGTACTATCAGCCTGGGGAGCTACGGACAGTCCCAGTGTTTTAAAAAGCTGATTAAGACTATCATCCTGCCCGATCGTTTGTTTCTCTAAAACCAACTCTTCCTTTGCCTTTTGCTCTTTTTTTTCATCCATGGCACATCCTCCATTTTTTGAACTGAACCATTTTACTCAAATTCGGGAACTTGATAGTTATCCAGCCGTTTTCTTGCTTGCGGATCTGAACGCATTTTTTCCAGTTGCCGCAACAGATCTTTCTCGTTTGCTGCCCGGGCACTGATTTCTTGAAGCTGATCTCTGACACGAAGCAAATTTCTTAACATGGGAACCTGTTTAACCACCGAATCTGGAGAGAATGATTTCATGCCCTCGATTGGAATGCTTACATTCATCTCATCCCCTTCACTCCCTGCATAATTGGCAACATTCATATTCAACTCAATCCCCATATCTTTTATATGACTGTCCAAATTTTCCTCATTTATATCCCTGATTTGTCGTTTATCCAGAGGCACTTGCCGATCCTTGCCGCTTCCCCCGGAGTAATCCCCGGTCAGCATGACTTTGAAAGGTAAAACTACTTTTTTTAATGCTCCTCCATCATCAAGCTCATAAGATATCATTACGCGTTCTTCTGGCAATTCTGCTTTTGGTGGCATAGCTACATCTCCTTCCTACCTGTTGTCATTTGACATGACACTAACCTCATGTTCAATTTAACGTAAACTTCCCCATTTTCTCACTTATTACCACATTTATAAATAATGTCAAGATAAAAAAAATTATAGGCTACCATTCTCTTGACGCTTCCATCTACATGGACTAGATTAACATTGATTATATTTTGAGGCTAAAAATGGCTGTTTGTCCAAACTGTATGAATCCGTTTCCAAAAGGAACTTCCCCGGATTCCTGTCCGCGTTGCGGGTATGTAATAGTTCAAAAATCCGCTGAATCGGTCGATGATAATTCCGGTTTCACTCATAAACCTTTTGATGATTCATCCAATAACTCACCTCAAAACAAAAAATCCGCGCCCAAGAAAAAAAAGAAATTTTCATTTTCTAAAAAGAAAGTAGATCCCTCACGCATAAGACCGCCAAAAATAAAGAAAATAAGAGATCCAACTCTAATTGTAAAAAAAGCCAAAGCACGGTTTTTCATGATAATTATGGGATTTGTTATTACGATCATGGTTTTTGTTGTTATTTTCAAAAAATTAACCAAACCCTTTACATCATCGAAACCGAAACAATCCGTTGAGAGCAGCGCATCGGCTCAGAAAACCAGCGATCCAGGTGACAATGCCGTTACAATCCGAAATAATGAACCAGACAAATCATCGCATGAATCACAAACAGACTCCTCGTCAAGGGAAGATTCCAATAATGCTAGTAAAGCATCTAATTCCTCGTCATCAAACAACTCTTCTTCGCTAAGTACAAGCGTATCTAGCAAAACTTCAGATGAATCTTCGAATAAAAATGCATCGACTGTTAACCAACCTAATCCAGAAGACACAAAAATAGAAAAATTATTGGAAGGCGGAAGGAATTTTTATCGAGACAAACAATATCGTGCTTGCATCGATGCGATGAATCAGATTTTGGCAATCGATGCGTTTAACAAAGAAGCGCGCAATTTGAAAAATCTATCAGAACAATCACTGAGAGTTCGTGGAGAATTGTAACATCAGGATTGATCAGCTTGTCGGTTTTTCACGACCCGATTTCACATCCCACAAAAATACAGAACCTTTACGTGGTTCAGGTCGATCGGTCCAAGTCCCCCAAGGGC
Source organism: candidate division CSSED10-310 bacterium (assembly GCA_016929305.1). GTDB lineage: Bacteria > CSSED10-310 > CSSED10-310 > CSSED10-310 > JAFGJC01 > JAFGJC01. The sequence continues at coordinate 22,943 of JAFGJC010000083.1, forward strand.
GGTCGAGTAGCGTTTTGTAGACTTTTAACAGGACATCCAGAAGATCGTGTATCAGGAAAATAAAATAGTGCATACTGCCCGGTTCGAAAGGTGTTTCCAACAGTTGACGCAATCGTTCGAAAAAAGTATTTTGACGGAAAATTTGCTCACAATGACTCGTCCACATATCGAAGACTTCTTGAGCGTCTTCGCGACCAAGAACATTAATATGCACGTCGAATCTTCTAAATAATTCTTTAAAATAAATAACAAGCTCTCTGGGCGAACTGACTAAGATATCATTTTCGTATCTATCAATGGATTCAGCAATAAACAGAGCAAGGTGAGCAGAAATTTTAGCCATGGAAGCCGCAAGGACACTACTGGGATCAAAAATACCTTGAGGACCTTTATTATTCATCAATCGAGCATAAAATTCAGAAGAGTAATCCAGCATCACCTTCAATCGATCTCGAAAAGTACGGCTTGCTGTAATCTGTTTGGCATCACATTGAATATTTAAACAGGAAGGGATGAAATTTGATTTTCTAACTTTTCCTTCCTCTAGAATGATTTCCCCAATTTTAAGTGTATTCGGTTCAGATACTATATTGCCGACAATGCTGACTTGATATTCCGGAATACGATAC
>JAFGJC010000084.1 GCA_016929305.1 candidate division CSSED10-310 bacterium
GTCAGATCGGGCATTACCCCGCCGGTGGCTTGATCGTTCAAGGTATTGATTAAGTCGAGGGGTATACCTCGGCCAAAACCTTGATAAGCCAGCGACGAATCGGTATACCGGTCGCATATTACAATTTTTCCTGCTCGCAGCGAAGGTTTTATAAGTGATTCCACATGCTGGCTTCTATCTGCAACCAGAAGGAATAGTTCCGTCATCGGCAGTAATTTCACGGATGAGGTACGCAACAGCAATTGTCGAATTTTTTCACCGAAATCACCCGATCCGGGTTCCCGTGTCACGAGAACGCTTTTTCCCGATTTAATGAATTTTTCATGCAGAATTCTAACCTGGGTCGACTTTCCACAACCCTCAATTCCCTCGAATGTTATCAGCCGACCTGTCAATCTATGTTCTCCTTCCATGATGAACACACAAAATGAAGGCTGTAGTTTAACAAGCTACATTTTCCCGGTCAACGATCTAAAAAAATCTCTCATTGCTTATTTTTTTGCACTCAAATATCTATTATTTCCATGAACGATCATATATTGATGATCGGTGAAAAATTCAATATGGTTAGATAACGTTCAATTTTTCGCAAACGGAGATTCAGCAAAACATTTTTTCGGAACTTAAATGATAATCTCGTGGTAAATTTTTAACGGATGACTGGAATTATTTGGGGGATAACATATGGCACGAAGGAAAGACAAATTTCTTGACAAGGATCTTCTATCGGAAGAGGATCTTGCGCGCATTCAATCCAGACAGACCGTCAAGATTCCAAGTGAAATTCCAATACTGCCGCTTCGCGGTACGGTCGTTTATCCCACCATGGTCATTCCCCTGCTGGTAGCCAGAGAAAAGTCCATTCAAATGATAAACGATGTTCTTGACGGTGATCGTATAATCGGTCTTGTCGCTCAGAAAAATCCCGAACAGGAAGATCCTGAAACGAATGATATCTACCGTATCGGTGTGGCAGCACAAATCATCAAAATGATAAAAATGCCGGATGATTCTATTCGGATAATGATAGAAGGTATTAACAGGATTCGTGTAAAACAATTTACGCAGCAGAGTCCATATTTTAAGGCATCGATAGAGATCATTCACGAGAAGTATAAATCCAGTAACAGGTCAGATGCGTTAGTCCATAATATTAAAAACAGTTTCAAGAATATCGTTTCTGGGTCGGCAAACCTTCCTAAAGAATTGGGTGTTATTATTCAGAATATTTCCGAAGCCGGCAAACTTGCAGATCTCATTGCATCAAGTTTGATGAACACTTCTCTGGAAGAACGGCAGGAGATCCTTGAAATTGCAGATATTGAGAAACGTCTTGAGCGTGTTTTTGTGCTGTTAAACCGGGAACTCGAGATTTTGGAACTTGGCAATAAAATTCAATCGCAGATCAAGGATGAGATGGATAAAGCACAAAAGGAATACTACCTCCGTCAGCAAATGAAAGCATTACAAAAGGAACTGGGTGAAGGAGATGACAGAACTATTGAGATTGAGGAATTGACGAGAAAAATAGAGCATGCTGATCTTCCTCAAGAAGCGGCGGAGGCTGCATACAAAGAATTAGACAGGTTAAAACGGATGCCACCTGCCGCAGCTGAATATACGGTCTCGCGTACCTATTTGGACTGGTTGATAGAGTTGCCCTGGAGTAAATCAACAGTAGACAATTTGGACACAAAGGCGGTTCAGAAAATATTAGATAAAGATCATTTTGGCTTGGAAAAGGTCAAAAAACGTATTGTTGAATATATTGCAGTCCGGCATCTGAAGACAGATATGAAAGGACCCATTCTCTGTTTCGTCGGCCCTCCGGGTACTGGTAAAACATCTTTGGGTCGATCTATCGCGCGAGCTATGAACCGTAAATTTCATCGAATTTCCGTAGGTGGTGTTCGTGATGAGGCGGAAATCAGAGGGCACCGACGAACCTATGTCGGCGCTCTACCCGGACGCATCATCCAAGGACTTCGCAAAGCCGGCTCAAACAATCCGGTATTCATGTTGGATGAAGTGGATAAAATCGGAATGGATTTCAGAGGCGATCCCGCATCAGCATTGCTGGAAGTGCTGGATCCTGAACAAAACAATTCCTTTTCGGATCATTACCTCGATGTTCGGTTTGATCTTTCAAAAGTGATGTTCATCACAACGGCCAATATACTGGAGACGATACCACCGGCTTTGCGGGATCGAATGGAGGTGTTGTATCTGTCAGGATACACGCCCGAAGAAAAAACGGAGATTGCCAAAAGGCATCTTATTCCAAGACAATTAAACGAACATGGATTAACTAAAAAACAGCTCCAGTTTCGCAAATCAGCGTTGACGAAAATCATTCAATCTTATACTCGCGAATCGGGAGTAAGAAATCTAGAGAGGGAAATATCTGCCATTGCCAGAGCCATTGCAAGGGAGGTTGTTGAAGGGCGCAAAGACACAGCTGTGATCGCTGATAGCCTTGTCAGCAAATATCTGGGTCCTGAAAAATATATATCGGAGTTGGATACGCGGATGCAATCTCCAGGTGTCGCCATCGGTTTAGCCTACACACCGGTTGGCGGCGAAATTCTATTCATCGAGGCATCAGCCATGCCTGGAAAAAAATCCCTGACTTTGACGGGTCATCTTGGTGATGTCATGAAGGAATCAGCTCAGGCAGCACTCTCCTACATCAGATCCATAGCAGGCAAACTATCGTTGAAACCGGATTTCTATGAAAACACAGATATTCATATTCATGTTCCGGAGGGGGCTGTTCCAAAAGATGGTCCATCTGCAGGCGTAAC
>JAFGJC010000085.1 GCA_016929305.1 candidate division CSSED10-310 bacterium
CAACATGAAACCGGGAAAGAGTGTTCTGTACATTCTTGATGGTCTGGGTAACATCATCCATACCAACCGTTTCATTGTCGCTGCTGCAGCGTCAAAGGATACGTCATCGCGTGAAATCGCGTCATGGAATCTGAAAAACTGTTCAGGCCGGCTGGCAACAGGAACCTATCAGGCATACCTGGTCGTTGAACAAGCGGGTCCGGGTGTCGAGGTGCATCGCTGCATGATCGGTGTTAAAACCGAATAATAAATATAAGAAATTAGCGTTAACCAATCAATTCATGACGTTCTAAATTTTAGAACGTTTTTTTATTCCCACATCTTTTTTCTGCCCTTATAATTCATATATTTATAGCGTGTGATGGGAGAGAAGATTCAAGGTTTTCGTCAAATACCCTGACAATTCCATCATCTGACAATCATTACTACATACTTTACAATTAATGTAAGGAGCTTTTATGAAACACAGAATTGGTTCTCGCGGACTGTTTCGTCCGGGTGGTTTGTTACCCATGCTGATTTCAGCACTTTTTGTTGCGGCATTATGGTCGAATGCAACGGCTCAGGATCCTGTTAAAAAAATCAAATTCATTGTCATGGGAGATAGTCAGGGGAAACTAGGCTCGTCTACTGATCCATTAAATACTGCAATTTTTACTGAATTAATCAATAAAATCGACTTGGAAGAAAATGTTAATTTCGTTCTTTTTACCGGGGACTTAGTAAATGGATCAACGAGCTGTCTTACCTCATTAAAATCATGGTGCGATGTGAGTTACACGATAGCCGAAAAAAATATTCCAATTCTACCGGTTCGAGGCAATCATGATCTTGATGTGACTTCATGGAAAAAAATATTCGGTGGCGTCGATGCTGGTGATTTAGAAGAAAAATATAAAAAGTTTAAATTGCCTAGCACAATTATTAACGATCCGTCGAATGAATTTCTCAATTATTGTTATCAAAATGAATTTGTTACAGTCGTTGCACTGGATCAATTTTTGCCTGGATTAAATTTTCAAGTCAGAAATGACTGGCTTGAAAAATTGAAAACAGATAATAATATTTCGACACCACATGTGTTCTTCTTCGGTCATGCTACCGCTTTCCCACTTTATTATGGAGAAAATGAATCGCTTGCAATTAATAAAAATTCAAGGGATTTGTTTTTAAAGTACATAAGTGACTTTGGAGGAATAACATATTTTTGTGGGCATGAGCATTTTTTCAGTAAATCAGAAATACAGCCACAACCTACTCTATCGAATTATCACATTTTAAATCAATTGGTCTCTTTTTCTGCTGGTGGAGCTTTGCGTTGGTCTGAAAACATAAAAGGAAACTCTTCAGATTGGAATGCTCTATTAAATACCTCTATTAAAGCAGACAATCAGACAAATATAAATTATGGATATACGATAGTGGAAGTTGGTGATCTCGATGGCGATGGAGATATTAATCATGTAAAGATAACACCAAAATACTTTACTGCTCCAGATTTTTCTAATCCCAAAACAGGTCCATTGGTCGAATATGCCCTATCTCAACCGCGCCCTTTTATTATTGGTTATCATGGAGATAAAACTACCGATGGCAAGTATCCGATAAATGTAAGAGCGCGGATTTATCCAACTGGAGAAACTTTTCTTGGGAAAAAATTCGAATATTGGATGTTAGCAAATGTTAAAACTACAAGTCAATGGTTTTACAAGAACACCACCACGATTAACAGCTGGACCGCATTAACGTGCAAAGATTTGGATGAGTTTAGTAAATCATTTATAGCTGATGTTCCGAGTGGAACTTTAAAGGATATTATTACTAATTTTCCCGACATAATCACTCGGAGCGGCCTTGGTTTAACTGATGGTATAACCGTTAGTCCTAATCAAACGCTCACCCTATATTTTTTCATGGATTCAAAGATTGATAATCATTTATCGTTACAAAACGATAAGTTAAACCATTTATTTCGTCCTAATCAACTCTCTTCAGATCTGATTATTCCGGAATAAGCTATATTTCTGAAGTACCAGTATCAAGAACAGGGATTTGGGAGATACCGATATACCATCTTTAAAAATAAAAATGGTATATCGGTATCTTCCAAATCCCTTACCTGTCACAATATCCCAATCAACACAATCGTAATTAATGGGAAAAAAGTAATTTTCACATTAATTACAGAATTTTCCTCTCGTATGGAGATTGCTGGTGAATTTTTTCCTGCATGCTTCATTGACCATAAGCAAGAGTATCACCATATTCGCGACATGCATGATAGTCTCCACAAATGCTTCAGGCCAAGAAAAATCACCCGATTCCTCTTCAATTCAGAATCTGGATCCAATAACCGTCCGCGCTCCGGAAAAAACAGAAATGGTCTCCGTTGAGAAAAGCGAACAGGTAATCGGACTCGAGGAAGATATCAGTGATCTCATCTTTTCACAGCCTGGCATCAAACGGGTCCCGGAATCAGGATCATCACTCCTGATCAGGGGCGAAGGTCCCTACGACTGCCAATTCTTCGTCCATTCCATTGCCGTGCTGCCACCTTCGCACTATATCGGTGTCGGACAGTTTGATCGCAGCAGCACCTTCATTTCGTCAATGAAAACGCTTTCGGTAATCACTGAAAAAATACCCGGCCGTTTTTACAATACCTCAGGCGGTTGTATCATGCTCGGTCCTGACATCGGAAGATTTGCATCGAAAAAGCTGCTGAAACGCTCGGAAATTTCCGGCCATATCAGTTTACGAACTATTGATTTATCACTGAGTTCACCGTTTCGACGCAGGCAGGACTTCTATCAGATTTCAACACGATTCATCAGTCCGATACATCTTAATATGCTTGTAGGACGTTATTGGGAAACCTTTTATAAAGGTTACCTTGGCCGTGGTTGCCCGGGTCCCTACACCGACTTCGTTTTTACCGGTCAGACTCGCCTCGGATCAAGAAGTGTGCGTGAATTCCTCAGCTTCTCGGTCGACTCGTATCTTTCCACCTATCCTGGCGTTCGTGACACAGTGTTGCCGTGGGCTATTGCATCGGTGAATCTCTTTGATACGCTTTCCGGTATCCCTTTTCAACTGACGACTGGTGGAGCAACCCAGTATTATTTTGAAGGCAAACGATACGGCTCCATTGTTCCCTTGCGCAGCATCAATCGCACGGATGCATCGATACGGTGTCAAGCTCAGGTGGTCGAAACGGATAATTCAACACTCTCTGTCGCCGTGCAGAGCCAGCGGCTGCTCTGGCGGGGAAAATCTCAGCTCTTTGAAATCAATACCATGAGGATAATACCGGGTCTTTCAATCAGGCGCAGAGAACTGGATGTGATTCTGCAAAGTTCCCTGACTCGCTTCGGGCAATCACATACCTATGGAATAAACCTTATTGGCGGCTGCCTCAATCAGCCCCTAAACCTTTTTTGTGATCCTGGTGTATGGTTTGAAAAAACTCTTTCCCCGATAACTCTTTTGGTTGAAGGAGGTGTGACAACCTCTCAACCTGATATCCGCGGTCTGCCGGAGGATGCCTACCGTGAAAAACAGATCAAAACGACTTCCCTATCAGTCAATATGAAGAATCTGCCCCTACCCGCTTCGACCTCCTCACTCGGCATGTATGGAAAATGGAAGAATCACTGTCCGAAGTTCTCCAGGCAGGTAGCGCAGTCGTACTGGGATCCGATGGCCGCAACACCGCTTGCAGTCGCCGGGTGTGACCTGAGCGTCCACACCGAGTTCACCTCAACCGTGAGCGCTCAGAGCATGGCAAGCTTCAGCCGCTCCCTTCGCTATCTGGATGGCGGTTTCACTACCTATGAATGGGATATCCCCTGGCTAGTCAATTCAACACTTGCCTATTCGCCGAACTACTCAAATTCAGTCTGGTATATTACCGCGGTCTTTGCAGCAGGTCTGCCCTATTTCGACGTGGGTATGCACGATGGTATCCTGTCCTTCGACTCAAAAACCAAACGGGTGAAACCCTGGTATCGTCGTATTGATGTGAAATGGCAGGTGAATAATGATGTGACGGGCCATCGATTCTTTACCCGCTACGAGGGGTATGTCGAATTTGCCAATCTCATAAGCCTGACTCAGCTTTTTCAGATGAGAATCGATCAGAATATCTTCAATGTCCAGGAATACTTCTGGGATAGCAATCTGCAGAAACGATCCATCCTCTGTGATTATTTTTCCATCAATTTGGGTATTCGCGTCGGATTTCGACTCTGAATGCCCGCAAACACGCGCCCTTTCAATCTTTAGTGGAAAGCATATGCAAATACTTCATGTACGATCGATTTCGCGCAATCCAGTCTGAAACAACTCCTTTGCCCAGAATCTTCATCATCATGGGCATCATCGATGGGAAGTGTGCATTTTTATACATTTTCTTCACCAGTGCCGCAGCGCTCTGATAGAGAGTGTTAAAAGCATCGTTGCAAGCATTGGTATAATGGTAAAACTGCCTGAAACACTCCACCATGCCCTCCTGAAGCTGCAAAGCGGTCATATTCCGCGGTTTGAATACGACATGAAGACCGTCGTAGAAATTCCAATCGGTATGCAGCAGACGGTCCTGTTTGACAAATTCACCGAAAAGCTTCGTACCGGGCAGCGGCGTAAGAATCGTGTATTGGACGGTATCGATGCCGGTTTTTTTACAAAACTTCGTGGTTGTCGAAAAAACCTCCGTCGTGTCTGGGTCATTACCCAACATGAACATACCATGCACACAAATATCATTTTTCTTGAATACTTTGACAGTACGGGTAATATCCTCAATCGACTGATTCTTATGCATTGACACTAAACTTTGAGGATTGATTGATTCGAAACCGACGAATACCATTCTGCAACCCGCTTTTCGCATCGTTGCGACAAGTTCAGGATTTTTACTGATCTCCGTGCGAACCTGGGCATTCCATCTTTTCTTGAAACCTTTTTTCATCATGAGGTTTAACAGTTCTTCGGTCCGGTTCGCATTGGCGGTAAAATGATCGTCGGTAAAAAATACCGTTGGCACGTGAGACGGTATTCTGATCAGCTCATCAAAAACCCGCTGCGCTGACTGCCATCGGTACTTGTGTCCAAACATCTCGGTCACCGAGCAAAAATTGCAATTATAGGGGCAGCCTCTTGATGTCATAACCGGAATGACATTCATGGTTTTCCATCCCTGAATGAGCGAATAATCGGGTATGGGAAGTTGGTTGAGATTTTCGACAGGTTGGCTATAAATGAGTTGATCCTTAAAGGCGCCATTGAGAACATCGACGATGATATCTTCGGCTTCACCGACGACGATATGATCTCCATGCGAGGCGACATCCTCGGGAAGCATGCTGGCATGAATGCCACCGATAATAACCTTCGAACGCAGATCGAGCCTGCTTCGCACATCACGATATCGGGCAGCGATGGTTTTTCCCCGGTTGATTGTTGCTGTGATGCAACTCAGACAGAGAATATCGGCCTGTTCCAACTCCGGGTCACTGACATGACGCTTGAGAATATTTTCGTTCAGAATTGTCACCGCAAACCCGTTCTCCTTGGCAATTGTTCCCAAATACAACGGGCCAAGAAGCGGGATTTTCATTAACCTGGTAAAAACATTGGATGGCGCACCCTCCGGTTCGATAAAGACAACTTTTTTTTTCATAAATCCTCTGGATGATGCTGATGAATAGCGATGCAATGACATTGAGACTTTTTGATGGTGACATATACATACTTTCACCGGTTTATCTTTCATGAAAACTCTTGCCTTAGATATGAAAGAGCATAGCGGAGGTAAAAACTTAAAAACACAACACTATTCCTGCAGAGATCTATCGATAAACCTTTTTTTATGGTTTAACGAAAAAAGCAATTTCTGTGCCTAACCAAATTGAGGCGTTTCATTCCAAATAAGCCTTCTAATATTGGTGTTAATTCATTGCTGTCACCACGGAGTATCAATCATTACTTCTACAATCTTAAACTACTCTCCTCCATTTTTTCCTGATTCAGATAAAAGCTTTCTTATATACAGGAATGAGGGATTCGGTTCGATGCACTATTTTTTCAATGATAATACCGTTCATATCACTACAATTGGGATATCGCATGGATATTAACCTGAATTACCGACAATTATTGCCAATAAGAATCTGATTCTTATTCTGCGAAATATTTGCATTATGATTGATATTGCGATATCATGATTTGACAAAAAATGCAAATTTTAATGCTGTATGATGAATCATCATAGATTTTCACTTGATTTTTATTATTTCGGTATGGTATTCGCTTATATAACATACAATCGACAAGCAACACTTCATTCTCCTCTGTTTTTAGAAAATGATTGG